>JANODW010000104.1:0-1826 GCA_031412875.1 Pirellula sp.
CGTCGTCGCGAAGCTTCGCGGCGATGACGGCAAAAATGCCACCGACGAGTCCCGGGAAGCCAAGCGGCAATGGAAGGAGGCCGAAGACAACTGGGAGGTGTGGGCCAAAGGCGATCCCGGTGCCACGCCGCCCAAGGCTGCTGATCCAGCCAAGATCCAGGCTGTGTTCGAGCGCATGGCACTGATGCAGTTCAAGGAGTTGTGCAAGCTCGCGGGCTTTGCCAAGCCGGAGGACTATCCGCCCGGCTTCCCAAATCCTCCGGTCACCGTCAAACTCGAGGACAAACCGCCCAACATCTTCGGCGATACCACACCGGTTTTTCCGGCGGTGATCGCGATTAACAAGAACCACCGCATGTTCGGCGACTTCAAGGAGATGATGGATACCATCCTCCACGAGAACGCGCACGCCTGGCAGAATATGATTGTTGCGCAGTTCAAGAAGGAACCGCCCTTCCGCGATCAGGACCAAGCGAAGCTTAAAGGTGACACGGCACTGCCTGCGATGAAGCTTCAAGCACAGTTGTTCACTGAGAATGACGGTAGCTACTTCAACAGTGACGACTCGCGAGAAGCCTATCGCCACGAGCCGCTAGAGGAACAGGCTTGGGGATTTGGGGGCAAGTCGTCGGCCCAGTTGCTGGTGCCACCGCCGCAGCGCAGTTTCGATTCAAGCAAGGGCTTGAAGAACAAATTTTGGGTCGTCCAGTCGCTCACGCGCTCTGCAAGCGCGCGAGTGCGGCTTCGCGAACGACATGGCATCTACATCGACGAGTGGGAAGGCGAGACGGCAGGGGACAAGAAGCTCACCCTCGAAGGCGTGGCGGGCCTTTCGTCCACCCAGTTATTGAAGGTGATCGACGTGGTCAACGAGTTCACGCTCGAGCTCGATCTCGATGCCAGCGGTCTGCGCGGGCGCATGGTCGACATGTCCGAAGTGCGGCAAGAGATGCTCGCACTGGCCAAGGTCCTGCATCCAGGCAAGAAACTCGACGAGCTGACCGATCCCGAACGCAAGGACTTGTTCGACAAAGTGGTGCTTGATGAGGGATGGGTGTCCAGTGGTGGGAACGACGACCGCACCGCCGTAGTTCGCGCTACCGACGAAGTCGACGTCGAACATGCACGCTTGGTGCTCGACGAGACGGTGACCAAGCTGACATGATCTCGCTCGCGGCTCGAAGGCCCGGTGTCACAATCAAACAGACAATGAATGGCTTGATGGCAAATAAATCGAGCCATCACCTTACGACGCCATGATGATGTTTGGCAAGATGTTTGTTCGAGAACGGATCACTTCCCTCCGATCTTTGCCCGCAACAGTTCCCCCACCACAACAGATGGATAGTCCATTTTTGCCTGCCCTTTTTTGCCTGCCCTTTTTTGCCTGCCCTTTTTTGGTGGGAATGCTGCGCCTAGCTGCCGGCAAGGATGAGGGGATGTTGATCTGCGTGCGCTTCCACTGGCAAGGCTCTGGGAGATCCGATATAGTATGGGTTCCAAAGAAGCCAACGAACCAATTCTCGTCTTAGGAGGGGGTGTTTCAGTGGCTTTGGTGGTGGTTTGACCAATGTTTTTTGCAGGCGTTACACCGGGTTACGAACAAAGTTTGTGACGACGGGTGTAATTCAATAATGTGGCGATTTTGCGATCCCCACAAAAACCAGCAAAAACATTGGTGAAACAGCACTTGGCGAAGTAGCTCAGTTGGTTAGAGCAACGGCTTCATAAGGCAAAAAACGCCTTCTAAATATCCTGCGAAACCCACAAAAACGCAGGATTTCTTGATTGGGAAACCCTCTGAAATCTACCGAAAACCGCCCTTG
>JANODW010000105.1:0-1702 GCA_031412875.1 Pirellula sp.
CCGAACACGTTCATCGTCAACGCATCCTGGCTGTCATCCTTGCGACAGTCCGCGCGATCGAGCGGCTGCACGATCAATCCCAACGCCGATGCCTCATGGGGCCAGTAGTTCTCGGCGACGGGGCGGAAGCGCGCTCCACACCATCGCAACTCCAACTGAGGATACGAGTCCAACAAAGAACTTTGGATGCTCAACCAGAATTCCAACACGATGGCGTTGGAGGGAGACTCCGAGAGAACCCGCACGTCGATCTGGTATCCATACGGGCAAGGCGCATGTTCGGGGTAGCTCGCGATCAAGTCGCTTTGACGCACGTAGGCTTCCCCAAACGGGACTTGATACGAAGAATGCTTATCCTGACGCTCGGTTGGCCGGACGTTGAGATTCAAAAGGACTCGGCTGCTGGCGTCAAGAATTCGCATCCAAGGCATCGCGGTTCGTGGAGCCAGCTCAATCTCGATAAACCGGGCGGGGCTGTTCCATTTTGCTGTGGTGTGTCGGAGATCCCAACTCATGGTGGTAAACTCGATAGGATGCTAGGTGCTAAACGACGGTTGGAAAAAGTTTGGCTCGGCTTGCTCGCCGTTGGATCGGGGTCGCCGCCTGCGAAGCGCACTGGGCTTTCGCCGTTTTGCGTTCCGTGAACGTAAACGATAGCAAGGGAGTTACGATGCAACAACCAAGAGAACTGCAAACCACCACAAAGACTTGATTCTGAAAATGGAAAAACTGTTGGACACCGCCATGCTCGTGGCCCTCGAAGCTGCTCAATCGGCCGGCGCTATCCTGCGCGATATGCTCGAGACGGCCGAGGTCCGAGAGAAAGCACCCAAAGATCTCGTGACCGACGCGGATATCGCAGCCCAACGCTGTATTGAAAATCGCATTCATGCCACCTTTCCATCCCACCCTTTTTTGGGTGAGGAGTCGTCGAGAACCAGTATCGACCGGACCGCGATGGCGGATGCCGAATGGTCATGGGTCGTCGATCCTCTCGATGGAACGGTCAACTATGTGCATCGAATGCCTAATTTCGCCGTATCGATTGCCTTGATGCAACGCGGCAAGAGCGTGCTCGGGGTGGTGTACGATCCGATGGCACAAGAACTTTATGCAGCGATCGCCGGACGAGGCTCCACCGTCAACGGTCGCCCTTTGCGGAGCAGCCGTTGCACACGCCTCGATCAAGCGTTGGTTGCGGCTAGCTTCCCGCCGCAGGTCCAAAAAGATTCCCTTGAGGTTGCGCAGTTCCTGGAAGTACTCGTTCGCAGTCAAAGCATGCGGCGACTCGGATCGGCCGCTTTGAATTTGTGTTATGTCGCTCAAGGTCGTCTCGATGCGTATTGGGCCGGGTTTCTCAAAGTGTGGGACATTGCTGCCGGCGCGCTGATCGCTTCCGAAGCAGGTGCGACCCTCCGCAGTTTCGATGGGAACCCCTTTGATCCATGGGATGGACAACTCCTAGCCGCCGGCACAGAAACACTTTGCAGCGAATTGTCCGATTGCTTGCGCTCCGTCTCGGCACCCAGGCGGTAAGTGACACTGCCGACGGCAGTCCGTAGGATGGGACCATCGTCCCGTCCGTTATCCCGTCCGTTATCCCGTCCGATATCCTGTCCGTTTGTTAGTTCGGGACAATGGTCCCAAACTACGGTCCCAAGACAAAATAATCAGTTCGACAATTGGAATTGCCCGAGGTAGT
>JANODW010000106.1:0-7124 GCA_031412875.1 Pirellula sp.
CTTGCATCCGCGATCGAGCCCGGACGTAGTCCGTCGCCGAGGCTCCATGTCACGTCGTATTGCTTCATGATGTCGCAGAGATCATCGAAGGCTTCATAAAGAGGGTTTTGCTTTCGGTGCACCATCATCCACTTGGCAATCAACGAGCCTCCACGGCTCACGATGCCCGTGACGCGTGAGGTGGTCAAATGGAGATGCTCCAACAAGACGCCGCAGTGGATCGTCATGTAGTCGACACCCTGTTTGGCTTGGTGCTCGACCATATCGAGGAAATGTTGGGCTCGCATGTCCTCGATGTTGCCGCCCAGTTCCTCCAGCATTTGGTAGATCGGAACCGTTCCAATCGGAACGGGGGACGCCGCAATGATCTTGCTGCGGATATTGTCGATATCCTTGCCGGTCGAAAGATCCATCACGGTATCGGCTCCGTAGTGCACCGAGACGTGAAGCTTTTCCAACTCTTCGTCAATGTTGCTGGTGACGGCCGAATTGCCGATATTGGCGTTGATTTTGCAGGTAGCGGCGATCCCAATGCACATGGGTTCCAAATTGCCTTGGAGGTGGACTTTGTTTGCGGGAATAACCATTCTGCCCGCAGCAACTTCGTCGCGAATCGTCTCCGGTGTTAGATTTTCTCGCTTGGCGACAAATTCCATTTCAGGCGTAATCTGTCCGGCAATCGCTGCGGTGTATTGAGTCGTCACAAAAAACTCCGTGGGAATATTCAGGTTGGAAAAGTCGGCGCAGGGCTTCGCGCTCGCTACTTAGTTTATCGCTACTGCCAAAAGTGGGGAACCGGAAAAACGGCCAGTTCATCACTTCCTGCTTGGCGTATATTACTTCCTACCGAGCAAACGATTCATATTTTTCTTGTAGGCCTCGACTCCGGGTTGTCCATAAGGATTGATACCCATCAGCCTTCCCTCGACGGCAATGGCGAGCATCATCATTTGGAAAAGCTGTCCCATGTGCAGCTCGTCAACTCGCGGCATAGTGAGATTGGTCGTCGGGCGTCCGTCGTCCCGCAACGCTTGATTGGTCCCTGCGATGGCCGCTTGCATGACTTCCGGAAGTGTTTTGTCGGCAATTTCATTGAGGGAATCCTCGTCGGTCGTACGGGAACCAATCGCCAACGAGTCAAAGCGATATTCCTCGACGATGACATTGTTGAAGACTTTGTCTCGTTTTCCCTGTTGATGCTGTTGGTGTCGCGAATGCAGGTCGCGCGTATTCAAGGTGGTCAGCGGCGTGAATCCGAGCAAATTCTTGCCAAGGCTTTCGGCCGAAAGTTGGTCGTACCACATTCCAAAAGACTCGAGGGCTTTGCTCCAAACGCTCATGACGCGAATGTTGACACCTCGGTGTTTTTCGAGCAAATGGTTAGCGGCGACAAATTGGAGCACGATATTGTCCTCAGGCTGGGCGGTTCGGAAATGCTCCGTCATGGCCGAAGCGCCTTGCAGAAGTTCAACGACATTGACGCCGAGCATCGCCGCAGGGACCAAACCGACCGCTGACAAGATCGAACATCGTCCACCCACGCCGTCCGGTACGGGATACAGGTCCGTGACGCCCATTTCGCTTGCCATCTTGTGCAGCTTGCCGCCCATACCGGTGACGGGGATCAACAGTTCCACCAGCTTTTTTCGATCGCCGCCGGTACTGGTTTCGAGGGCAGCGAGGAATTGCCGAAAGGCCGCGGCGGTTTCTAATGTACCGCCGCTTTTGCTGATCACGACCAAGGCCCATCGCTCGAGTTCGGTCGTCGCAGGTTGATTCTTGTGGGCTCCCAACAAATGCAGAAGCGACTGAGAAGCGTCGTTGTCAAAATTGTTCCCTTCGAAGTACATTCTGGGTTTGCTGCCTCGATCTCCCCTGGACAGTTCATTCTAGTACGGTTGGCAGCAAGAATCCAAAATCGCTATGGCGCCCATGTACGAGCCGCCGATGCCGAGGACCACGACCCGATCTACGATTTTGTGGAGATGGGTCGCTCTTTGGAACAGCCGTCCTAATTCACTCCCATTCCGATTGGACTCGTATTCCGCTAGCAATCGGTCTGGCAAGGTGACGAATCCGACGTCGAGCGGTTCCATCTCAGCAGGAATCGGCAATTTGCCTGCTAGCATTTCTAATTCGGTTCCCATGATCGCATCGCGGATGCTAGCGAGTTTCGGCAGCAGCTCGCTCACTTGGGAAGGGGAGATACCATGATCGGGAATCATTGCTCCAGAAGCGTCGAATCGTAGGGGGAGCAAGGTGTTGCGTCGAAGTTTCATGGGATGGGCCCGTGGGGAAAAGAACAATGAAAGCGGATGAACACACTGGATATTGGGTACAGGTTAAAAAGATAGCGGCGAAGCCCCGGTTAGAACATGGGATTTTGCTCTAGACCCTGCAGAACGGAAAAGCCTACCATCGCAAGCATTCGGGTACATTACTACGTTTCGTGCAGGATTTCATAGATGCAGCCAACGAAAATGAAGCTGGCGCTGATGTCCTCCCAGGTTGGATGGGGAGGCGGGGAGCAATTCCTGTGGTCCCTCGGCAACGGTTTGATCGAACGCGGTCATTCGGTGCTATGGGTCTGCGACGAAACGAGCCCGCTCTTCGATCGCGTCAAGAAATCTGGTTACGATGGGAGTGGGATGTCTGGCCGCGTTCCCAAACCCAAATCGTTATTCCAGTTGCGAAAGGCTTTGACCGCACACGGCACCGAGTTGATTCATGCCAACGATTCCCACTCCATGGTATGGGGAACCCTTGCCATGCTAGGCAAACTGGGGATCAAGCGGGTCGGGGTCAAGCACACTGCCTTTCCCATCCGGTCGGCGGTGCGCTACAACTGGATGCTGGATGCGGTCGTATGCGTTTCCAATGCGGTACGGGATGTATGCATTCAAGGCGGGGTCGCCGAGCGCAAAACGCATGTGATTCATGGTGGCCTAGAGCTTCCGAAATTGGAGCGATGGGTGGAGCGGTTCTGGGCCTGCGAACACTTGGGAGTCGACCACCGCGCGCCGCTTTTTTGCGCGGTTGGCAGTTTGAGTCCTTGCAAAGGCTACGATCGGTTGATTGAGGCCGCGCACCACCTGCGTTGGCACATGCCCAATTTTTGTCTCGTTATTTGTGGTGAAGGGAAGTCGCGAGGAGATCTCGAGCAGTTGGTTCGCAAGTACGATTTGCAGAGCCACGTGCGCTTGCTCGGGTTTCAAGACCGACCGGAACGGTGGATTTGCGCGGCGGATGCTTTTGTTCATCCTTCGTTGAGCGAGGGACTCTCGCTGGTGACCATCCAAGCGCAGATGCTCGGAACGCCGGTCATTGCGACCGAAGTGGGCGGTTTGGCAGAAGTGCTCCGAATGCCAACAACAGGCAACCAACTCGGCTGGCCCATTCGGGGGAACGATCCTGCTGCCCTCGCCAACCTAATGAAATTGTCCCTCGAAAACACGCCCGAGCGACATGAAATGCTGCGTGAAGCAAAACTCTCCGCCAACACTCGCTTTAACCTCGACTGCATGGTCGACCGTTTTGAAACACTTTTCGACCAAATGCTAAGGGGTCCTGCCACCCGACAAGGCAAGTTGCCATTGCGAAAATCCGGATGAAGTGGGTTTATGACGACGTCCCCACAAAGTTTCATTGAACCTCAATCTTCGGATCGATACTTAAAACATTAAAGAAATTAGGTTGCAGATCGATGCAGCCTCAACACGGGATCAATTTGTGAAGTAACGGAGTACTTATTCGATGAAGCGATTTGGACGATCTTGGTTTCGGACTGCATTGTACTCCCTAGCATTGACCTCCCTTTCGTCCCATTTTTTGGCTGCCCAGCAGCCGCCAAGCAATGGCGGATTGACAGAACCGGTTTTCAGGATTTCGAAGGTAGAGTCAGCAAACTCGGGCGCATCGGCGGCAGCGGTTCCCCATCCATTGGATCCCGCGATCCAGCTTGCGCATCAAAGCTTGGGCCAGATTCGCGCCGAGCTAAACGATTACACAGCGGTCTTAGTCAAACGAGAACGCATCGGCGAGGAAGTGGGCGAAAATGAATTCATGTTCGCCAAGGTTCGCAACCGCAAAATTCAAGACAATCGACTCGTGGTTCCGTTCAGCGTGTACCTCGCATTCTTGAAGCCAGCTTCCGTAAAGGGCCGCGAAGTCCTCTATGTCGAGAACCAGAATCAAGGAAAGCTCTTCGCACACGAAGGCGGGATGAAACGGATCCTCGGGACCCACCTCCTGGAAACGACCAGCTTCCTAGCCATGGCTGGTCAACGCTATCCGATCACCGATATCGGAATCGAAAACTTAGTTGTGAAACTGATAGAACGCGGCGAGAAGGACAAGCGACATGGCCTTTGCAATGTCGAATTGATTCCCGGTGCCAAAGTGGCCAATCGATCGTGCTCGATTATCCAAGTAACGCATCCTGTGCAACAACCGCACTATGACTTCTACAAGGCACAGATCTTCATGGATGACGAATGGAAGATTCCGGTTCGTTACGCCGCGTATGGCTGGCCCAAGAAGGGCGTTGAACTCGATGTGAACAAAGACGTGATCGAAGAGTACACGTACCAACAAATCAAGTTCAATGTCGGACTCACAGATGCAGACTTCGACGTGAAGCACAAAGACTACAACTTCCACGGGAAGTAACGCGCTCGGCGGGATCTTTACTACCGTAGGATGGGACCATTGTCCCGTCCGCCTATTTGTCCCGTCCGCCTATTTGTCCCGTCCGTTTATTTGTCCCATCCGTTTATTTGTTCGGGACGATGGTCCCAAACTACGGCAGGCACCGTTCTTCGCGGGCCTGCTATTCGCCTTTAATCACCTTCCGGAGCGCGTCGCGAAAGGGTCGACGCGGTCCCGAGTCTTCGGGTGGTTTGGCATCGGGCGGTAAGATGTCTTGGCTTTTGTCTGCCTTTTCTTGAGCCCGGCGCTGACGAATATTCTTTACAAAATCCACTGCCGATGCGATCGCTTGATCCACCTTGCCATCGGTCACGTCCCCGATTGTATCCACGATCGTGCTGGCGATTGGGGCATCGCTTTGCAGTTTGCCAGCGATCGTGGAAAGGAGCAGAGCCGACTCGCCACGCAACACATCCCATCGGATCTCAGGGTCATCAAGTGTCCCGCCGACCGGTAGTGTAACGCGGGGCACCCCCATTTGACGCACTTGCTCACGCCGAGCCAATTGCTCGATCGGTATCGGGATTTCAATGCTGAGATCCAACGATCGATCGAGCAGCCCGACGAATCCTTGGGTCGCAATTTGAAGCCTCGGATCGAGTCGCGGCAGGCCGGCCTCGAGCCCGGAATGAAAAACCCGCTGGTCTTCAACGCGCAGAACCACTTGGGAGCCATCTACAAACACAAGCTCATGAGATGCTTCCTTGCCGCGCAAACGGGCCAGCGCGTCCAACGCCCCTACGATCAGTGGTTCTGAAGGACCGCTTCTCACTTGATGGAGTGTCAACGTTGCATCCCCTTTGCTATCGGCGGGATTGGCCAAAGGGACACGAATCTCTTGAGTCGCCAACGAAACACGTCCGTCGAACCAAGCGGATTTGGCAAGCAGAGGCACCGCGAGCCCAATCCCCAATCGCACGAGTTCCGGCGTGAGTTCAACGCGATCCAGCACCTGCATAGGTTGGATAATGAGCTGTGCTTGATCGTTAAGGGCGCGGTAGGATAAATCTGCGTTCATCTTGGGGACCACCTGAATCGCGGCTCCACCGTCCACCGGTTGGACTTGAACACTCAGACCGCGAATGGCCAAATCCAGATCAAGCTTGGGTTGCGATTTGGTCTTTGGCTGCCCGTCGCTTTGCCTCCCTTCGATCGACTGGATCAATCTTTCTAGATTCGAACCTTCTTCGAGCAACGCGATGTCCAGCTTTGGTTCGATGATCTCGACGCGTCCCAAATTGCGTCCGCTGAGCAGGTAGCCGATGAGCCCGCGGTTGGATTGGACCGCGCGAATCGTGACCAATGGAGTTGGGGAGGTCGCTGCACCTGGGTTGCCGTCGGCTTCCAGAATTTGACGGATGGAAATCCCCCGAAATTCCAGTGGGCTAAACCATCGCAGCCGAACCGATTCGATATCCACTATGAATTGGTCTTGCGCCAGTCGCTTTAACAACGGCTCGTAGACCCAACGCGATCCGAGCATCGTCGGTATTGCCAAGATCAGTAGGACGAACAATACTGCGGCAACAGCCGATAGCGTGAACCATTTTCGCCGTCGGGTCTTCGTACGGCTGTTGGTTGTGCTAAGGTTGTTATCCATTTTTAACTTTATCCATTTCGTTTCTTGACCGCGCTCGATCGCAACTTGTCGAGATCGCTACAATTGTATTCGATTGTTCAGCAAAATACCTGATTTCACGAACGGAAGAAAATGAAACAACCGCTCCGATTTTTGCACTTGGATATGTTGGCCTGCACATTGGCCGGGATGGGGTTATTGCTGTGCACGGGCTGCGATTCGCCCAAAGCGGGTCAAAATACGGGCAACACGGCAGTCGCTCCCCAGTCGTCGGAGCTAGAGTCGTCCAAACCAGAGTCGTCGGGGCCAAGCGGCTCCACCGCCAAGGAAACCCAACCAGCGGATGGGAAATCGGGCAAGCGGGACAAAGTCGCACTGCTACTGAATTGGTATCCCGAAGCGGAACATGGTGGCTTCTATGCAGCGCAGGTCCACGGGATATACGAAAAATACGGCATCGACGTTGAAATCCGTCCGGGCGGAAAGACCACCGTGGTGGCGCAGGAGTTGGTATTGGGTCGTGTTCAGTTCGGGGTTGCCAACGCGGACGACGTGCTCATGGCCCGCAGTCAAGAGGTTCCGATGGTCGCATTGATGTCTCCGATTCAAAATGGGCCGCGATGCATTATGGTGCGCAAGGATTCTGGAATCACTTCTTTTGCAGAACTTAAAAACATGAAACTGCAGATCGATGCATCGCGTCCGTATGTGCCATTTTTGAAAAGCAAAGGGTTCTTGACTCAAGGAGTGGATGTGGTGCCGTACTTTGGTTCGGTAGCGCAGTTGGTTTCGGAAAAAGGAGTTGGGACGCAGGCCTACAGTTTCAGCGAGCCGTTTG
>JANODW010000107.1:0-8147 GCA_031412875.1 Pirellula sp.
GTACAAAAACGACGCCGCACCCATCCGCAGCATTCACGCACGACTACGCAATTCCCCAGGGAAAAGACAGGTGGAATCACACTTTACCAATGAAATCATTGGTCAAATCAGCGGATGGGGAGGGATTCGAACCCACGGACGCCTTTCGACGTCTCCGGTTTTCAAGACCGGTGCAATAAACCGCTCTGCCACCCATCCAAGGTGCCGAATGCTCTTGAAATTCATCGCCTCGTAATCGTCCAGAGACAATTCGGATACCAATGGTTCGGAGATAATTCTCCAGGGCCGGTCGGACTCTGCTTTTGACGCAGTGGCACTCATTTCAAAGCGACAGAGATTCTATCTAATCATTTGCCCCGACGCGAGAGCGAAAGTCCTCCGAAGCGTACACATCCCCTAATTTCCTCATTCCCTCGCCTACCCCTTCCATTTGCCCTCTAGGATTGTTTGGTCCGCAATTCTCGTTTGAGCCGATTGATCTCGTGCTCAATGTCCCGAGCACTCCGCGAAAGGAGGCTTGTTTTGCCATTATTCGGTCGAACTGCTGCTGAGGCACTTTCCGCGGTAGGCTCCTGAGAAGGGGCGTTCTCTGCGATTTCCGTGTCATTTGGCGGCTGCGTAGCACTATCGGGATCTGCCTCCCCGCCTTCCTTCTGCGTCGGAAACAAGCCCGCTAAAGCACAAAACACTCGGCTCTGAATTTTTGGGATCTCTGTTAGATCCTCGAACTCAATCGTGATGTGAATCTCGAAATTCAAATAGTACGTGTCCACCGACTTCAAATAAACCGAGGACGGTGACTCTTGATAAACCCCCTCGACGGATCGCAAAGCTTCCGCAATCCGCGAAATGGAACCGTTCACATCTTCGATCCGATCTACCTCCAGCGGTAACACCAACCGGATCCGTTTGTCCGAGAGCGTTAAGTTCACTACCATCCGATCAATAAGCACGCTGTTTGGTACCACGAGCTCATGATTCTCCAAATTTCGTAGCCTCGTGCTTCGCAAGCCGATGTAGGTCACCAAGCATTGCTTGGAGTCGTACATGATGACGTCGTTCACCCGAACCGGCTGCTCCGTCAAAATGATCAGGCCACTCATGAAATTATTTGCAATGTCTTTGCTGCCAAATCCGACCGCCAGCGCCGCGGCTCCTCCCACGAACGCAAACGCCGTCAATGGCACTCCAAAGATTTGAAATGCAATAAAAATGAACAGCAATGCAAGAACGTTTCTAATGATCAGTCGCCAAGCAATCGCTACACCTTCGCTGATCCCGAACCAAGGCAGAATGAACCTGCCTATCAACTTGCTAAAAAGGAACGCAAAAAAGACGCCGGTTGCCACCGAGACGATTAGTAATAAAATCTCTCCAATTTTAATGCTGACCTCCTCGCCAAACGTCAACTCATAACTCCAAACCGCTGTCGCAAATCTCCATACCACGTTCGTCGAGACTTCCGTTTCGAGAATCGTTTCCATCTTGTCCGAAAGATAGGAGTCCAGCGCATCTAAGACCGCTTCCGCCTCGTAAACCTCTGCGGTGGTACTAGCGCTGAGTGCAGCATAGTTGGTTTGCGACGTTGCGATCCGAGAAGCGTTGACCAAATCTTGAATGGTCAGACGTTCTTGAAAGATCTCCCGTGTCGCCGAAGAGACCAATTGCTTTCTCGTTTTTGCAACTTGCCCAGAGAATGCTTCGCTTTCGGTCTGGAGCTTTTCAAAAGCCGGTTCGTGTCGATGAACCATGCCCTGGATGGAGTCTACTAACTCCAAGCCCTTTCCGACTAACTCAACGCGATTTTTTTCAAGCGAGGAAGGTACTCCGTCCGTGTGGGAGATTTCATCTTTTGTCTTGTCTTTTAGAGCAATTCGCGCGCTATCGGACTGAAGGAAGTTGCGGATCGCTTTTTTTAGCGCATCGCCCGTCACGTGTTTCTTTTTAGCCCCTTTCCACTTTTCTATCTGCTCCTCGAGGATGCTAATCTCGGAGCTGAGAATCTCCATTTTGAAGCGATCCCAAAGAGTAAGCATCTCATGCAATGCAGCGGGCGTGATGGAGGCCCAATCCTTGGGCAGCGAAGTAATTTTGGGGCTTTGGGTCTGCATCTGCACCTGCACCTGCAAATAATCGTATTTGCTCTGTAAGCAGTCCAGCCGAAGACGCGCTCGAAAGGGTCGAAGATGGTCCAACTCCCCATCGCTTTCCTTCGCGGGTTGTTCCGTTCGATCGGCCGAATTCTGTTGAGCCTCGCTGAGCTGTTTAGATGAGACGGTCAAGATTTCCAGCACCGTGGAGACGCGTTTCAACAAGCGAACTTGCTCCTCCGATTCTTTTTCCGCAGCCTCGCTTGAAAGGATCGTGCGGATCGCGTCCTGAGCCGCGATCAGTTCCGTCGTGCTTGGTAGCTCCGCAGTTTTTGATTCGAAAGCCCCAGGTCCGATGCAGATACATGCGAGGAATAGAGTAGATAGGAGCATACCGTGATCGGGTGGGAGGCAAAGACGGTTCTGAGATGCAACGGCCAAGCAAAAATGCGTCTGAGATACAATCCTATTTATTGCAGGAACGATGGCTGTTTTAGCAATCGCGCCGAAAGGCAAATGGAATGACCGCTTTTCTACCAAGCTGCTCGTCGATCGTTCATCAATAGATCGGAGAGCAACTTGGCGAAGCAGTCTAGATCGCAGTAAAAGTAGTTTAAAAAACCCCGCAACTACGATAAAAAGTTTTCAAAACTAGCGCCGCAAAGGTGCTATTTTTTCGCTTCTTCGCAATGCTTAATGCAATCCCGGCAAGCGGCTGCGCATGCTTTGCAGGCAGCGTCATGGTCTGCATGCTTTTCGCATTCCGTGAGACATTTGCGAGCCATTTCTGCACACTTGCGCATCATTTCTGGGCTACATGTGCCCGATTCGCAGTGGCGGGCGCACGCAACGCATTCACGATTGCAGGCCACGCATGCGCGAAGGCAGGCGAGCCGTGCAGGATCCTTGGCGAGAGCTACTGCGCACGAATCGATGCAGTCCAGGCACTTCTCAGCGCATGTCCAGCATGCTTTGTCCGCATGTTTATCATCCTTCGCCCCGCTCGTCTGCTCGAGTGATTTAGGAAATGCCATGGTTGCCATTGCGAGCAATCCACATAGACTCAATACAACATTTCGACGCAACATTGCTAAACTCCTCAAAAAACCGACTTCAAAACCTACGCTAGTCCGAAAAGTGGCCTAGCCTTGGCACATAGATGCAAAGAGCGTTCCACAATATGTGCGATGGAAGCGCCTTCATGGTTGTCAGGTTCGCTGAATGGTTGGTCGCCGCGTTGCTGGTCGCCCAGCGAGAGTCGTTAGTCAGCGTGCCTTTCCCGCTGCAGCAGCTAATATCTCCTTGACTTGTTCTAACCGAGCTGGTTTCACGAGATGGTGGTTGAATCCCGCTTCGGAAGACAGTTGGCGATCGGTATCTTGACCGTATCCCGTGAGGGCAATCAAGACGACATCGTCTCCGCCGGGTTGTTGGCGAATGCGTCTGGCAACTTCGTAGCCGTTGAGTCCAGGGAGCCCGATATCGAGAAGAACAACATTGGGACGTTGCTCGCTCGCCACTCGCACAGCCGCGAGGCCATCGTTGGCCGTGAAGACTTCATGGCCAGAAGCTCGGAGTAAAATAGAGAAGCTGAGCACAGTGTCTGCGTTGTCGTCAACAACCAGGATGCGGAGAGGGCGGACGACGGCCGGGATGGCGGCACGCGGGTTGGAGACGGGGATATCCAGTTCGGCGGCCATCAAAGGGAGTCGCATAGTAAATTCACTTCCCTGGCCGAGCGTGCTTGTAACTTCGACTCGTCCTCCATGCAATTCGGTCAATCGTTGCACGAGAGCCAAACCGATACCCAGTCCACCTTGGGAGCGATCGATAGACCGCTCCGCTTGAGTAAACAAATCGAAGATTTTTGGCAACAAGGCCGATGCGATTCCAACACCCGTATCGCGCACACGAAGGACGCAATCCGTTTTGTCGGCCGTCACGGTCAACCAAATATGCCCACCCGCCTCTGTGTACTTGGCCGCGTTGTTGAGCAGATTGACAACGACCTGTTCGAGTCTTGCTGCATCCGCGTTGAGCCAAATGGTTTCTAGGGGTAGGGAAACGGTCAGCTCATGTTTGCGTTGATCGATCGATGGTCGAGCCGTTTCGATAGCGCCCTCCACGATACCGCGAATGGCAACATTCTCGAGCCTCAATTGCACTCGGCCGGTTGTAATCCGAGAGACTTCGAGAAGATCGTCCACCAGATGTTGGAGCTGTCCAACTTGCCTTTCGATGATGCCGCGAGCTTGCCGGTGCAAAAGACTTTCGATTCCATTTGGCAGACCCAGCAGTTGGACGGCGTTTGCGATCGGAGCGAGCGGGCTGCGCAGTTCGTGGCTGAGCATCGCTAAAAATTCATCCTTGCGCCGATGGAGGTCCGACAGTTCGGCGGCCTGCACGAGCATTTGCTTTTCCAGTTTCCTTCGCTCGGAGATATCGCGAATGTTGCATTGGATGACAGGATGTGTTCCTTCTTCGTACCTGTTGGCGACCATTTCGACCGGATGTTTTTTGCCGTGTCGATCTTCTAGTGGAATTCCTTCATAGCGAATGGAGCCTACTTTGTGCAGCTCTTGCATGGCCAGGAAGCTAGCCTGCTTGTCCTTTAAAAAGCCGATTTCCCAAAGTTCCTTTCCGATAAAGTATTCCGCCGGGTAGTCCAAAAGGGCCGTCAGGAATGGATTGACGTGGGTGATGGTGTGCGATGAGGCGTCAAGGATCAAAATTCCATCATGAGCAGCTTCGAACAGCCTCCGAAAGCGGGTTTCGGAGTCTTCGATGCGCAATTGGTCAATTCTGGCGTCGGTGATATTGGTGTGACACAAAATGACTCCAGCGTTTTCGGATCGCATGCGTTGTGCATGCATGGAAAACCATTCCTCACGGCCTGGTGCGGGACAGGGATATTCCGTTTTGAACTCGGCACGCGCCCCGCTCAACACATCCACCAAACCTTCCAACATAACCTGACCATTGGGGCTGCCCCTGGCGATTGATTGCCGACATAGATCTAGATAATTCACTCCGACTGCGGCGGTGCTCAAAGTTGCTCCATTCTCCAACGTGAGGTGATCCGTTGGTTGGTTGACGGCGATCACCGTACCTAATCTGTCTAGAACGACAACATGGTCTGGTAAGGAGTCCAATACGCCGCGCACGAACTGTCCGCTCGCTCGCACGATTTCCGCAGCATTTTTTTCGGCTGTGACATCAAACGCTGCCAAGACAGCTCGCAAGGGGCGGCGACTGGCTCCATCTCCGCTGAAATAAATCTGTTTTCGGACACGCAACCAATGCACCTCCCCAT
This sequence comes from Pirellula sp., assembly GCA_031412875.1. GTDB lineage: Bacteria > Planctomycetota > Planctomycetia > Pirellulales > Pirellulaceae > JBKCUI01. The sequence continues at coordinate 5,404 of JANODW010000107.1, forward strand.
TGGGCCAGATGACACGATGATCGATCGCAAACCATCCGCGTCCTCCGGGAGCAATCGATTCGGCAATTCGCAATACAATTTCTTCCCGATCGTCGGGATGGAAGGTGTTGTGGACGGTCTCTCGCGTTACGACCAGCAGATCTTGCGACAGGCCGAATAGTCGAGCGGCGTCAACGCTCAAATGATTCATTCCGGTGGCGTAATCCACTTCAGCCAATGCCAGACCAGCGACCCCTGCCCCTAACGCGAGTCTTGTTTGGCTTTCTCGAAGTGCAACCTCATTTTCTTTTCGCTCCACCAGCATCGCAAAGCGTTCCATCGCGTTTTCGATGGCCCGATTCAGGCTTTCGGGGGTTATCCATCCTTTGCCTAGGTAGTCCTGTGCGCCGCCTCGCAGGAGCTCCCTTCCCATTTGGCGATCGGAGCCAGTGAGTACGACGATCGGGCAAGGAGGCAAGTCATGCCCAGCGCATAGTTTCGAAAGCATCTCCTGGGCATCGATATCTGGCAGGTGGAAATCAAGTAGGATGCAATCAAAAGGCGTATCGCAATTCTCTCCCACTATTTTCAGCGCAGTAGATCCTAATCCTGCCACGGAAATGTCAAATCGTCGATCGGACCCGTTCAGGATCATTTTGCGAAGATCGGCAAGATCGTCGGGGTCATCTTCTATGATCAAAATTCGTCGTGAATCGGTCATGATCGATCGTTACTCTCAAGCTCGGGAAGGATCGCGCAAGCGAGCCAATAAGAAAAGATGCTTTGCAGTATTTGCAGATGTTGTGGATGGCTGACTGGTTTTAGATGGTACGCATTTGCGCCATGTCCGTAGCAAAAACTAACATCCCGTGCATTGGCAGAAGCGCTGAGTACGACCAGCGGAATAGCGCGTAGCCGTTCGCTCTGGATGATTCCCCGCAGGGCATCTCGGCCATCTCCTTTGGGTGTGCTTAGGTCTAGCAGGACTAGAATCGGTAACGAAAGCCACTTTGACTCGAGTTCATTCAAGTAGTAGAGGCACTCATCGCCGGAGGTCGCGCGTCGAATCTCGTTGGTCACATTCGCCAATCGCGATGCATCCAAGACAGTTTCGTAGTCTTCGTCCGAATCCTCCACTACCAAGACATGCCCGTGGCGTAATCGCATCATGTTGCAGCCTCCTCGCCGCAAGGCAGTGTGAAATAAAAGGTGGTTCCAACTCCGACAGCCGAATGTAGCCAAACGCATCCCCCATGACGTTGGACGAGTTTTTGAACAATCGTCAATCCAGCGCCTACGCCACCTCCAAATTCATCTCGACCATGCAACCGTTTGAACATTCGAAAGATCTGATCGAAGTGCCGACTGTCGATTCCAATTCCAAAATCTTTGCAGTAAAAAATCGTTTTGCCATCTGAAGCGGCGGGTGCATTTGACCGCTCGGACGCTTCCCTTGGCTTCATAAAACCAATTTCGATGTGGGAATCGCCTCCTTTCTTGTACTTCATCGCATTGCTCACGAGGTTTGTAAAAATCTCGCGAACGCGAACGCGGTCACAACGCCACGCGGGCAACGGTCTAGGCAATTCCATGACAAGCGCGCAATCGCTCCGCCTCGCTCCCACCATTTCCAATGATTCGTCGACAACTTCATTGAGATCGACCCATTCGAGCTCCAAGGTTGTTCTACCAACTCGAGAAAAATGGAGCAGTGAATCGAGAAGGCTATCCATGCGAACCGTGAGTCTCATCAAATTTTCGACCCGTTGTCGGTTCTCTTGGTCGAGCAATTGTGCCGATTCGAGCAATTGATGAGCGTATTTATGAATCCCGCGCAACGGCTCTTTTAAATCGTGTGAAGCAACGTAGGCAAACGCGTCGAGCTCGTCGTTGCTACGCGTTAAATCAGCATTCAATTCTGTCAAGCGTTCTGCACGTGAGACAACCAACTCCATTACGAGCATTCTGAAGCGCAGCGCGGAGTCTATTTCAACAGCCGACCAAGGGTTCGCTCGCTCTCGTGCTGATTCCACAAAAAGTTCAAAGGAACCGCGCGGCGACAGTCTTGGTCCATTGGGGCCAGGAATGGTGGGATCTGCATTGGGGTTCCCTGCCCAGTTGACCGTTTGAATGGTTTCCGAACGAAACCAGAGGATAAAATCCTTTTGCATTCGCGAAACGCGAACAGCAAGGACTCCGCTAGCAACATCGGCGATGGCTGCGCCGGCTGGATAGTCACGGACCAGTGAGTCGGTAGCAAAGACGGGGCGCGTTGCGGATGCGAACTCGGCGCGACTGTCCATCCAATCAGCCAAGTCGTCCAGTTGCGATTCTTCAGGAGTTTTTCCGGAACACCACCATCGATTGAGGTGGAACAGCGCGGCTCCCGTGGCATCCATCGCATCGAGCAAAGAAGGTTGGGATTCACTGAGCGCTACAAGATCGCCGGCCTGCGCAGCGCGAGCCACCAATTGCTGATGCACGCTTTCTAATTTAAGTCGGTAGAGCAACTGTTCGTTCTGCTCGACGGATTTCAATCGCAGGGAGATAACTTGAGCTAGAAACTCACATGCTTCACGCATGGGATGGGGGAACTGGATCGTCGAATAATGCTGGCAGGCAATCAAGCCCCACAGGTTTCCATCCGAAAGGATCGGCATGACCAACGATGCTTTCACCCCCATATTTGCCAAGTACTCTGTATGCATTGCCGAAGCGCCTCGCAAGGCACAATAGGTCATATCCAGAGGCTGCCCTGTGTCTGG
>JANODW010000108.1:0-6002 GCA_031412875.1 Pirellula sp.
TCGTCGACGAGCCGGCACATGCTCAGACACGAGAAAAGCTGAAGAATATGTTAAAGACGCTCCCGTAAACTGCGGCTACGAGCTTGTTTGAACAACTGTTTTGGCGGGCTGACGGCCTGCACTGAGAGAAGGAATTTCTATGAAGCCACCATGCATGATGTTGATCGCTATTTTGGTTTTTTGCGGCCAGATAGTGGCAGCGGAGAAGCCGAACATTGTCGTTATCCTCGTTGATGACATGGGGTTCTCGGATCTTGGTTGCTATGGTTCCGAAATCCCAACGCCAAATCTGGATGCGTTGGCCAAGGGTGGCCTGCGGTTCACTCAATTTTACAACACCGCGAGATGTTGTCCCACGCGAGCAGCGCTCCTGACGGGCCTGTATTCGCACCAGACGGGCGTTGGGCATATGACCGACGATCAAGGCGAACCTGGCTATGAGGGCCGACTCAACGACAAATGCGCGACCTTCGCTGAGATGCTCAAGCCGGCCGGGTACTTTACCGCCATGGCAGGAAAATGGCACGTGGGACAGAATCATGGGGTTACTCCATGGGGCCGCGGATTCGATCGCAGTCTCAATGCTGCTGCGGGTGGTTTTTATCTGCCGGAATCGCCCAAATCGCATTTGTTTTTGAATGGACATTCCATCCAAAACGACGATGAGAGATTGCCAAAAGGCTGGTATTCAACTGACCTTTGGACGACTTTTGGCTTGAAGTTCATCGATGAAGCCCGTGCGGCCAAGAAGCCGTTCTTCCTTTATCTCGCACACAACGCACCCCACTTCCCCCTCCAAGCACCAGAAGGCGAAATCGCGAAGTTTCGGGGCAAGTACAAAGACGGCTGGGACAAGCTGCGAGTGGTTCGACACGCCAAGCAAATCGAACTAGGGATCGTTGATCCCTCTTGGAAACCTGCGACGCGACCCGATGCGATCGCGGCCTGGGACAGCTTGGACGCAGAACAGAAAGATCGATTTGATCATCTGATGGCCGTCTACGCAGCAACCGTTTCTCGTATGGACAAAGCCATCGGCGATCTAACCAATGGACTTAAGGAACGCGGCGAGTTGGACAACACCCTAATCTTGTTCATGAGTGACAACGGAGGCAACGCCGAGGCTGGTCCCAACGGTCGCTCCACCGGAGATCCGACCGACGCATTATCGGATTGGTTCTGTGGCGAAAGTTGGGCGTTCCTTCAAAACACACCCTTCCGAATGTACAAACACTTCAATCACGAAGGAGGTATCGCAACACCACTGATTGCGCATTGGCCTTCTGGAATCAAAGCCAAAAACGAACTGCGCAAGCAACCCGCACACTTGATCGACATCATGGCCACGTGTGTCGATGTCGCTGGAACAGCCCCGCTAAAGGAACTCCATGGAAAACCTTTGACGCCACTCGAGGGTCGAAGCTTAGTTCCTGCGTTCAACAACCAAACGATCGAGCGCAATGGCCTGTTCTGGGAACATGAGGGTAATGCTGCGGTACGCGATGGAGATTGGAAATTGGTTCGCAAGGGTCGCGAAGGTGAGTGGGAACTGTATGACTTGGCAAAGGACCGCACCGAGCAAAAGAACTTGGCATCTGAGCAACCCGCTCAGGCCAAGAAGTTAACCGAGATGTGGCAAGCCTGGGCGACTCGCGCCATGGTCCAACCCCATCCGTCCGAATCAAAAAAGAAACGGGAGGCAAAGCCTGCGAAATAATAAGAGCGATAGGGGCTGCGAAAACGGTCAACGCCGGAATTTAAAAAGTCTCCGGCTTATCTACGTAACGTCGAGAATACACTTTTCAACGTATTCGCGAGATTGATTGATTGCCGCAGTGATCTCCGCTGCCGTGGGCAGAATCGGAACACCTCGTGGAGTGGGGTGCATGAAGATTTCTACGTAGCCTGTAAAGCCGATGTCGCTCAGCGCCTTCACGATCAGCCGATAGTCTAGAGTGCCTAGGCCGGGGAGTTGCTGCATCTCGATTTCCTTGCTCGTCTTTTTCATCATACCCTCCGAGTGCTCCTGGAAGTAGATAAACGGAATCTGCTTTGCGCCAAGATCGCGAATAAGCTTTGGAATTTCGTCAGGCCAACGGAAAAGATGATGGGGCGCGAAGGCAATGCCTAGATTGGAGAATCGGTTGAAGTCCGCGAAATAGCGCAGCGAGTCAGGGTGATAGATCGCCTGCCCGATATGATTTTCGATCGCGATGGTCACCCCAAGCTCCTCCGCCTTTGCTGCGTGCGGCTTCATATCCTCAAGGAATTTCTTTACTGCTTCTTTCGCAGCTTTTCCCTCGGGATCCTTCGGCCCGGTACTGCCGCAGACCACCATTTTTCCGCCGTGCTTCTTCACCCATGCCATTTCCTCCTGCAGTTTCAATGGCCCGAGCGGATAGCGAGTGCTCGCTCCGAGATCCACACCGAATTTCTTCAGCATCGCCGCGAAGACTTCATCACCCATCTGTGAAATCTGCTCGCGCTGATTGCCGTGCACCTTGCACCAGATGTCGATCGCCTCGCAGCCACTTTTCGCGACCTCGGGCAAAATCTCATCGAGCGGCATCTCACCATACAACGCACTGGAAAGGATGTAGCGGAGCTTCAATGGCACGGGGGCCGAAAATGCATTCGCAGGAGCAACTAGCGTGGGAGCTGCACTTGCCGCCGCGAGTGAATGGAGAAATGCTCTGCGTTTCATAATGGTCACGGAGTTTGAGCAATGCGTTTAGTTATGATTTCGTTGTTTTGTTGTTTGCGCACGCCGCATTGAGCATTTCGATCCACGGCCCTACGAAATGGCCACTGTCGTGATACGTGCGGCCGCTCACCATGTGCCGATCGATCACACACGGTTCATTTACATATATCCCGCCGCACACTTCGAGATCAAACTTGCACTTTGCCACCGTCGCCATGCGAAGCCCTTTCACGATGCCCGCTCGCGCTGGGATTTCGACGCCGTGACACACGCTGGCCATAGGGCGCTTATTATCCCAGAACCATCGCGTTATCCGCAACAAATCTTCGTCCTCTCGAATGTATTCGGGAGCCCGTCCACCGCTAAAGAAGATACCGACATACTCTTCAGGCTGGATGTCCTTGAAGGCAATTTCTGCGTTGATCGAGTAGCCTTCCCATTCTTTGGTAATCGTCCAACCTGGCTTCACCTCATGAAGAACCATTTGATACAGTCGCTTCTCGGGCGCCGTAACAACCGGTTGGTATCCCCCCTCGATCAATCGATAGTAAGGGTAAAGCGTATCGACGGTCTCTGACGCGTCACCAACCACAATAAGAACCTTTGACGTCGGCACTTTGACTTCTTCTTTCTCTTCTGGGATACCATTTGCCGTCAACGGATTCTGATTCGCAGCCATTAATGCGATCGATCCCGTTGCAGAGCTAGAGAGGAAATTTCGGCGATCCATACTCTAATGTTTTCGTTGATAGGATGTGGAGGGGCGGGACAGGAATCGACTAGACGGTCTCGAAGCCCTTGCGTTGCTCCCGTTTTAACCACGTGTTCGCTTCGTGGTCGTCGATAAACTCTTCTTTGGTCGGCTCCCATTTCAACGGGCGACCTAATCGCATCGAGATGTTTCCAACGTGACAATCGTCGATGCGATGAAACCTCTTCGCGAGAGCGATGAATTCGACATAGGGAAATGGCCTTGAAAAAGGAGACAATGGTATTCGATTGCTTCACTGAGTGCAATTCACTCTTTGGGCGCTTTTGTATTTGGTTTATCGACTCTGATTCGAGCATCATTGGTCTGTTTCGGCCCTGGAGTGCTGCGACCATTTTCGATCGTTTGATCTAATAACTTTGTGAGCCTCTCAACGACATCGCGGTGATCGGCTTGCAAGTTCTTGGTTTCACCGATATCGACGCTCATGTTATAGAATGATAGCCACTTTGCTTGAGCAACCCGGGTACGGTCAGCCGATCTGGTGCGATGAGCGGTTTGTCATAACCGCTGATGACACCGGACTGAAGATGAGAACGCCAAGCGTAGCGCCCAGTGAGCAAGCCATATCGGGTCGGCGTGCACACAGATGCCCCGCTGTGGGCTTCTGTGAACGTCATTCCCTGCGCCGCGAGAATGTCAAGGCAAGGCGTCTTGATCTTGCAACGCCCAGGTTTCAAGCACTGTACGTCCCCGTAGCCGAGGTCATCGGCTAGGATGAAAACGATGTTGGGCTTGGAGAAATCGGCAAACGCAAGGCCAGAAAGCGGCATGAGCAGTAACATGGCATAAAGTGCGCACCGTGTCTTTTCATTCATCGAGCGTATTCCTATCGCTTTGAATCGCTTCGGGCTTAAACGAACACCTTGGGATTTTTATTGTTTTTTCGCTGGTTTCGCCGTTTTTATTGGTTTGGGTCCCAACTCTGCAGGAGTCCATTCTGCGGGGGCCGGATTGGCAACGGTCAGCGGGATCGTGTCTGCGTGGGCAGTCATTTCTTTTTGCAACAGTCCTATCAATTCGACGGTCTTAGCCTTGTGTTCAGGCTTGTCGGCAAGGTTGTTCAGCTCGCGCGGGTCGGTGCTAAGATCGAACAGTTGGGTTCGATCCACTAACGGATAACGAATCAGTTTCCAACGATCATCACGGATAGATCGTTGGCAATTTCGGTAGCCGGTGTACAGTACGTCGCGGACCTTCGCCTGCTTGCCTTCGAGGATTGGGCGGAGGCTCTTTCCCTCGACTCCCTCTGGAAGCTTGGCCTGCGCGATATCCGCGAAAGTAGTGAACAAGTCCATCAAGTAAACCAAAGCCTCGCTTTTGCCCTGTTGGATACCCGGACCTGCGATCACGAGAGGCACATGCAAGCCGCCGAACTCGTAGAGATTCTGTTTTCCAAAGAGCCCATGCTCGCCCATCGAGAGCCCGTTGTCGCCACTGAAGATAACGATCGTATTGTCCCATTGGCCCTTGGCTTTCAACTCGCTGAAAATGCGCCCAACATGATGGTCGAGGCCCGTGATGCATGCATAGTAATCCGCAAGTTGTTGTTTTGTATCTTCGGGTGTGCGTGGCCAAGGTGCCAGGGCTTCATCGCGCACCGTCATTTCACCATTGTCGAAGGGATGCAATGGCATGAAGGCTGGAGAAAGAGGGATCTTAGCCGGATCATAGAGTGCATGGAACTGTGGCTCAGCGGTGCGAGGATCGTGTGGCACAGGAGGTGCGATGTACATGTAGAATGGTTTTTGCTCATTGCTATCAGCGCGTGACTTCAGGAACTGGATGGAACCATCGGCCAGTCGCTTACTACAATAGGCGCGATCCGTCTCAGAATCCTTCCCCTTGCCCTCTTCGGCAATCGTGGTTTGAAACTCCTTGAGCCCTGCCGGGAAACCGTTGCCGTATTTTCCGAGATGCCATGTTTGATAGCCGGCAGACTCTAGGACGCGAGGCATGTACGTCATCGGTTCCTTGGCATTCGCCGTCGCTGCCGGCGTTCCTGGAATACGATGCCAGGAGCGACCCGTTAGCATCATGGTGCGACTAGGCGTACAGACCGCGCCGATCATCGAGCCCATGGTATAGCAACGCGTAAACGTCATGCCCCGTTCGACCAGGGAATCGAGATGCGGCGTTTGAAGCATTGGGTTGCCAAGCGCATGCGCTCCATCTGGACGATGATCGTCGGCATGGATGTGGAGAATATTCGGCTTGGATGCATGCAACGACGCAAGCGGCGCGAAAAATAGCAGCGAGATCAACGCAAAGGTTTGTTTCATGATGGTGTGTTCCCTCAACATTATTGGTGGGCGACGTGAAGTTCTTGAAACGCTGTGTTTTCGCCCAGGCTTGTTACCGGACTAACTTGCCAGTATATCCAACGAAAAGTCCCATTAGCAACGACGGAATTGACATCCCAACCGAACTGTGCGAATTGGTCTTTGATCGTCGGCTCGAAAGAGTAATACAGATTGCCATCAACCCGTTTTCCTTTAGCCGTCTTGCCAACGACTTGGCTTTGGCGAG
>JANODW010000109.1:0-1491 GCA_031412875.1 Pirellula sp.
GATATTAAAGGCTTCTCGGGCTTTCTCGCTGCTAATCAAGGAGTAAGCGCGTTGGTAGAAAGTATCCATCGCTGCGATGTTGTCCGACTTTTGCTTGTCTGCAAAGTAAGCGTTGACGGCATCCAATGCGGATCGACGCCGTTCGAACCGATTGGCATCGACGCCTCCACCGAGGTTGAGATCCTGCACCTTGAACCCTTTGTTTGCCGGATCCGCGCCCAGGCTGAAGGGTCCGAAGGACGAACTCAGGTAACCGGTTCCTGCAAACTCGTTCGGTGAATTCGGGACAGCCACATAGGGTGGTAGGTTGTTTCGGGGGCCGTACTCATGGCTGACGACGGAGCCAAAACTAGGGAAGACCAGTGCGGGCGAAGGCTTGTACCCAGTGAACATGTTGTGCGTGCCTCTCTCGTGAGCGGCTTCGCCGTGGGTCATGGCCCGGAGAATGGTGAGTTTGTCCGAGATCGCGGCTAGTTTGGGCACGGTTTCTGAAAAGATCTCTCCGGTCTTCGTCTTGATCGTTCCGAGCTCGCCACGGTACTCCAGAGGGCTATAGGGCTTTGGATCAAACGTTTCTTGATGTGCGATCCCACCGGGTAAAAAAATGTGGATTACACTCTCCGCTTTGGCCTCGATGAAGTCGTATTTCTTTTGGTCGGCCATCGCTTGTCGAGCACGGAATAGGTCTCCCATGGATAGTCCCAGACCGCCAAGGGCACCGACAGTCAAAAATCCGCGTCGTCCGAGTGGGTTGCCTAGACATCTCATTATGAAAGCTCCAAAAGTTGAAACGACAAAGTCTTCGAAAAAGGAAAACTAGGTTATTAGGCGGGAAAGTTTTGATTGGCGCACCATGGACCGGTGTGCCAGGAGGGGAATCACAAGTATAGTGCACCGACAGAATAATAGTACCCTCGTCCTATGGTAGTTCGTTGGATTTCATTCATCGAAAACCGAATCACCACCTCAATTGCGATACAAATGTCTTCAATTCGATCCGTTCCGCTGTCGTCATTCCGACACTTGGGCAAAAGAACCGCAAAATGTGCTCGCATGCTCCGCACCGCGTTCCTGCCGATGTCCCGCAAAGGAGCGTAACGGTCATGGACAAACGAAAAGCTGCAATTGCGTTTATCTTGGTAACGGTCGTTTTAGACGTCCTTTCGCTCGGTCTCGTGATTCCTGTATTGTCACCTCTGATCCAAAAGCTGGTCGGCGGCGATAAGACGCTGGCGCTATGGTACATCGGGTTGTTTGGAACGATATGGGCATTCATGCAGTTCATTTGCTCGCCCATCATGGGGGCACTTTCCGATCGATTTGGAAGGCGACCGATTCTGCTTTTGTCGGCCTTTGGGCTGGGTTTTGATTACATCCTATTGGCTCTTGCCCCCGATCTGAACTGGCTCATTTTGGGCCGCGTGATTACCGGCATCACCGCCGCAAGTTTCTCGACGGCTCAGGCTTATTTGGCCGACATTACGACGCCGG
>JANODW010000110.1:0-7639 GCA_031412875.1 Pirellula sp.
GGATGGGGCTGAGCATCGTGCAGTCCGATGTCAGCACCGGTGAGGGTGTTCGAATTCGCCATCGCGGCGGCGGCTTGGAGGCGATGTTTTAATTCCCGGACGTTTCCGGGCCAATTGCAGCGCAGGATCGCTTGGACTGCATCGCCTGCCAACCGTATCTCTTCTCCCAAGAAACTGCGAGCCAACAGAAGGATATCTTCGGGGCGGTGTCTCAATGGCGGAATGGTCAGCTCAATTCCTTTGAGCCGGTAGTACAAATCCTGCCTGAAGAGCTTGTCGGCGATCGACTGATCCAAATCTTGGTGGGTAGCGCTGACGATCCGAACGTCGATATCGTACACATGTTCCGAGCCGACCGGTTGGACTTTACCTTCTTGCAAGACGCGTAGGAGTCGCGTTTGGATGGGGGCTGGCATGTCGCCGATCTCATCAAGAAACAGGGTACCTCCGTCCGCCATTCGGAACACGCCGTCTCGATCTTTGTCTGCGCCTGTGAAGGCACCTTTAACATGGCCAAACAATTCGCTTTCGATCAGAGTCGGGGAGATGGCAGCGGTATTGATCGCCAAAAAGTGTTGATTGACCCTAGGGCTTCGCTTGTGAATGCTTCGCGCCACCAGTTCTTTGCCGGTACCACTCTCACCGCGGATCAAGACAGGCAAATCGGTCACCGCGGCCTTTTCAATTTTTGAAAAGAGCTGCCGCATCGAGGGACTGGCTCCTATCATCCCATCAAAGCAATGGTCCTGTGATTGGGTCTCCAGAAGCAACTGCATCGCCGCCATTTGTTCCTGCAATTCAACCCGTCTTTGAGACCGGAGAGCAATCGAACGCATACGTGCGATTTCGAAAGGCTTGGTGATGAAATCGCTGGCCCCTAATCGAATGCACTGGACGGCGTCCGCTACGGCGTCATTGGCCGTCACCACGATGATCTCCGTGGTAGACCAAGCGAATTCGGAGCCCGACGGAGTCTGACTAAGCGACTGCTGAAGAGACGCAAGGACCGCCTTGCCATCCATGATGGGCATGTTGAGATCGAGAAAGACCAAGTCCGGTCGGAGATCCGAAATCATTAGCAAAGTCTCTTTGCCATCGATCGATTCAAGGATCGTACGGCCATTCCCTTGCAGCAGTTTTTTCAAGGCGTATCTTGCGGAATCATCATCGTCTGCAATAAGAATCTTCATTGAGGGTCGCTATTAAGGGTTGATCTCAATCCGATAATTCATCACGCGACTCGATCCAACTTGCTCGCATCGCAACCAAAGTGTTTGCCCAATTAGATCATTTGCCTGATCGAGCACAATGACTTTTATGACACGATCCCTGAGGTTCACGATTTGCACTCTTGCATGGGGACGATTGGGGATCAGCATGAAGCAATCGAAACTCAGCGGATTCGGCTGGTGATTTACCGCCTCGATGGTAATTCGCAGTTGGTCGTCTTGGGTCATTTCATAGCGAACATCAAATTCATAGTCGTTCGTTCCCACTTGAACTTCTTGCTCGACAACAAACCGTACTGGCTTTTCGCCTTGGATGGAGAATCCGAGTTTGATCGTGGCGGTCGATGCATTGGCTTCCGGTTTGACTTGGAGTGGAACCGAGATGATCCCGTTTGCGTTTGAATCGATTTCAAAGTTCGTTTCGGAGTCTTCTGTCAGAATAGTCGGGGCGATAACGCGAATGCTTCCGTCTGCGGGGCTTGCAAGTGGGTTCAAGAATCGGACCTTAAGATTTTGGGTTTGTCCCACTAAGGGATCGATGCGGCTATCTTCGAGGGCGACCCCCATTCTCCATCGAGCAACCCGAACATCGACTCCATCGAGAATGATGGGCCACTTGCCGATGGAAAAACTTTGCTCGTTGCCGTGTTTTGTGGCTATGGTTTTTACGTCAATGGTACGTCCCCAAACGTCCATCGCAGTGACTTGTTCGCCCAGATAAAGCTGTGCCGTGATCGGCTTTCCCGACCATACGATGAGCCTTGCTTGTTCGCCTGCACCGACCAAATGATTGATACCTAGACAACGGACCGGCAGACTTCCTAAGTAACGCATTCCCGCCATCGCCAGGGACATCGAACGGAACGGAAGCAACATTTCGCGGGGCCCTCCATCGGGATCCAACAATCCCACTTCGGTGTCGGTGGGGTTGGAGACCCAAGCGGTGACGCTTTGCCCGCCCGTGTCGCCGTTGACCTTCACCATGCGCGAAACAAGATCCTGGACACGAGAGCTCAATGAATATTTTGTCGCGCTGATGGGCGTCACATTCAACCAAGGAGCCAGCCCGCCCATTTCGTTCCCAGACTCGGAGTCTTTCCTAGAGACTACTTCTGCTTCAGCAGCCGTAAAGGGTTGCGGGGAATAGTGCTGCCAACGGTCAATGATCGTTGCGTTTTGGTTGGCAGCGATTGGATTCCGGGAAGCGACCAATTGAGTCTCCTGGCCATAGCGTCGCGTCAGTGCTTTAATGATGTCGAGAGATTGTTTTAGGCGAGGATTGGAAACAAAGTCGGTTTCCTGATCCCAACCGATTTGAAATTCCGAAATGCGGACGCACATTTGTCGCATCACAGGCTCTAGAAACGTCTGCACCATCAACGTATCTTCCAGTGCCGCGCCCGTGTCGTCTGAAGTGAGCCTTTGAAATTTCGGCCTGAGTCTCTTAGGAGGCGTGGCGATCACGCCGACACAAGCGATTCCGGACTTTTGAAGTCGATCGATCCGTTCGGTTGCTTTTTTGGAGGCGGCGGCGTCGAGCGAATCGAACCAGATGGGTAGTTTTACGCGGCTGATGTGAGCGAATCGCAAAACGTCAATGAGTTTCTGAGTATCCCAATCGGGAAGGGCGCCAAGGTTCTTGGAAGACATCGTCAGTCCAAAGCGAGCATCGAGCCTCCTCGGAATGTCTTTCGGCAAAACCACGAACTGCTGGTCCAGTTCGAAAACACCCGACCTCCCTTTCGATAGCCGAGTCATCACCTCATAATATCCTGGCGGAAGATCCTTCAGAAGCCATTCGCACCCCCCCTCCCAATAGTTCTTCCCTTTGGATTCGTTGCGAGCGCCAGCGGCTGAGACAAGACGCGTCGGCTGGGATTCGAAATTCAGCTTTTCTTCGATAGACCGGACTTCCGCACCGTTGTGATCGATCAAGGAAAGTTTGATGAGGGACTGATCGCTCGTCATCCCGCTCGCTCTGCATCGAGCAATAACCACTTCGCCTTCGCGGTAGTATCGCAATTCCTTATCGACTGAGAGACTCAGGCGCGGCGTACGTGAGATACGAAACGCATCAAACCCGAACTCCCCTCGAAAGGCATTCATGTTGTTTGGCGTTACTTGCAGAACGACTTGAACAAAGGCCAAATTGTCGAGTACGGGGTACTGAGACTCCGTGGATACGGATTTCCATAGTGTCTTTCCCGAGACCGTTTTCGTTGGGATTTCAAAGAGCGATTGGCGATTGCGGTCCAGGAACCTCAATTTGGCACTCGCGTCAAAGTCCTCTGAATTGGCCCGAATCAACCCGGTCAGAAAGTAGGAGGAGTGGACGTCGATGGGGATCAAAACCGACGAAACTTCTACCGCCCCCCCATCCATTTGCACGCGCAAGTAGGGATTGAGAAGCGTGCGTTCCAAGAATTGCTCCACGACCGGCGGAACTTTCTCAGGGATAACCTGCCAAGGCAATTTGCATTGCTGCCATGCGACATAGCATTGGGAAGCCAGCCTGCGTAATCCCTCAATGTCGCTCAGTTCTTCGGACGAATGCGCTTGCTGATGGATTGCAACGGGGACGAACTTGGGATAATCCAGTCCCGTTCGCCGGGACCATCCATCGGGCCATCCATCGCGACGAACGTCATCTTTGCTTCCGAAATCCCACTCGGCGACCGTCTCGGTGGAGGAGTTATCCTGCGCATGCGTAGACGCCAAACCCCATCCGTATAGAATGATGGCGACAAACAGTGCTGTGCCCGTCGGGTGTCGGCGAAACGCTTTAGATAGAGGTCGCATTTTGCCTGGTCTGCGTGTAGGTGTTCAACTCACTGGATTGAGGTTGCCGTTTAAAGAGGCTTTGCATGTAGCTGCCAACATGGGGGCTGACGCGATCGAAATCGATGCCCGACACGAATTGAAGCCATCTGAGCTTGTCGGCACTGCGCTGCGACAAGTTCGAAAATTACTAGAAGATTTGAATTTGAGGGTCGCATCGGTTAGATACCCCACCCGTCGGGGATACGAATGCGAAGAAGAGTTGGAGCGGCGCATCGATGGGACCAAGCGCGCCATGCGCATGGCACACGATCTTGGCGCAAATGTTGTGGTTAACCAAGTTGGACTGATTCCCGAGTCAGTAGATGACCCGTCGTTCCAATTGATGCGCACTGTATTGAGCGATCTAGGAGCCTACAGCCATCGCGTCGGCGCCTTTCTCGGTTGCGAAACCGGTGCCGAACCGATTTCGAGACTCGCTTCCTTGCTAGACTCCTTGCCGGATGGCAGCATGGGAGTCGTCCTCAATCCCGGGAACTTGTTGGTGAACGGATTCGATTTGCAGGACTTACCTTCGATTGCCAAGCATATCATGCTGGTGCATGCCAAAGATGGCGTAAAGGACAAAGCGCGTGGTCGAGGGACTGAGGTTCCGTTGGGGAGAGGCATGGCGGAATTCCCAGAAATCGTTGCCATCCTCGAAGAGTTTCACTATTCCGGATATTTCATTGTCGAAAGAGACCCCTCGCAAAACTCTCTTGAAGACATCGCCGTAGCCGTTCAATTTCTTAAAAACATTTAGCCCCTTACTGGAGACCGAAAATGCAGAATCGAAATGTATTTGTGACAGGACTGGTGTTGGTTTTTTTTGCGTCGGTGGCTGCCGTTTCCACTTGGAATCAGGGTAGGGCTCAGGAAGCCAAACCGGCGAACAAGATGCTGGTCGACGAATTTGAAAAATACCTTTCGGGAACGGTGCTGACCGGCGTATTTACCGTTGATGGAAAGCCGTTGGATAAACTGCACGAGGAGCGTTACGAGATCAAGCGAGCCAAGAAATTGGAAGGATACGACAGCTTGTGGGAAATTACCACACGGATCAAATACGGCGACAAAGATCTAGAACTGCCCGTGGAAATCAACGTGGAGTGGGTCGGGAAAACGCCTGTGATGGTGATGGATTCTGTTTCTTTGCCGGGCCTTGGAACGTTTTCAGCGCGCGTTGTTTTCCACGACAAAAAGTACGCGGGAACTTGGAAGCATGATGATGTCGGGGGGCATCTTTTTGGACGCGTCGATCGCTTGCAAGAAAAGCCGGCGAAATAGTTCAATGCATCCCTTTGCTCGGTTTTGTGCAACCTGACCTTGGTTTAGAATGCCCCCTTTTCATTTCCAAACTCGCGCTTCTAAACGGCTCGCATGCATTCTGAATCTCGCAAAAAAGTTGTAATCGTCGGTGGTGGCATCATTGGACTTTCCACCGCCCTGGCTGCCTTGAAACAAGGCTTTCAAGTGACGGTGGTGGATAGAATCTCTCGGAACGGCGACAATTGCTCGGTCGGAAACGCCGGGATGATTGTGCCCAGTCACTTTATTCCACTGGCCGCCCCAGGCGTATTTGGGAATGCGCTCAAGTGGATGTTCGACCCCGAGTCCCCTTTCCATGTGCAGCCGCGATTGAGCTGGGATCTGATGAAATGGGGGCTTCGGTTCTTTCTGGCTGCGACCGAATCCCAAGTTGGACAAGCCGCGCCGCTGCTTCGCGATCTGAGCTTCGCGTCCCGCGATTTGGTGATCCAGTGGAGCGATTCGGGGATCGATTGCTCGCTGGCGAAAAAAGGGTTGCTCATGCTTTGCCGAACGGAGCATGCGTTAAATGAGGAATCCAATATCGCTCACCGAGCCCGCGACTTAGGAGTGCCCGCGCAGACACTCAATGCGGCCGAAACCAGCGCTCTGGATCCGAATATAACCATGGATGTATTAGGGAGCGTGTACTACCCCAAGGATTGTCACCTCGATCCCTCCCAACTCCTCGCCTCTCTCAAAGACAAGATCCTCGAGCTCGGTGGGATCCTTCAAAACGATTGTTTGGTCACAGGTTGGAAAACAACAGCGAACTCCATTAACGCGATCGAATCGAAACTTGGTGACATCGAAGCGGACGAATTCGTGCTGTGCGGCGGAGTTTGGTCAGAAGGATTGGTTAAGGCTTTGAAATTGCAACTGCCATTGCAACCAGGCAAAGGCTACTCGATGACCCTCCCAAATCCAATCGAACTTCCCAACGTTTGCTCGATCCTGTGCGAAGCAAAAGTGGCCGTCACACCCATCGGCAACGAACTTCGATTTGGCGGCACGATGCAAATCGGCGAACTCAACCAGTCGATCGACCCTCGCCGCGTCCACGGGATTCTAAAGAACATCCCCTCGTACCTGCCTCGTTTCCGAGTTCAACACTTCGACGATATTCAGCCTTGGTGTGGACTGCGCCCCGTTTCACCCGACGGATTGCCCTACATCGGACGCTCGAACTCTTGGAAAAATCTGACCATTGCAACCGGACATGCCATGATGGGGCTAAGTTTGGGCCCGATCACTGGCGAGTTGGTCAGTCAAATACTGGTGGGGAAACCGACACGGATCAACATCGAACGCCTCTCCCCCGATCGGTACCGGACCTAGCCGTTGGTAATATGCGGCTGACTCGTTCAGCCAACCGTCCTTTTCTCCAGCAACACTCTCCTGTCATGGAGGAATTGACGCCATTCAGGGCCTAGGCGTGTTGAAATCTTCACCAACCAAGGTTAAAGCAGTAGAGAAAATGAATTCTCGCCGCTATTCTTGGAGGAGAAAATGTGTGCAACCGCATTTTTTTAGACTGAGGAATCTCATGTCTTTTTGGACATTGCATTGAAGCTTAGATGACAAAACCTTAGCTCTCCCACCTTTACATTCCTCCATGGATCTTCCTCCACGATCGATACGTACGAACGGCAATTCGATTCGGCGTTACCGTTTGGACCGCGGCTGGACGCAGCAGCAGCTTGCAAAACTGTCGGGCTATTCGCAGAGGTTGATTCGCAAAGCAGAGCGTTGTGGGCCGCTTGATTTGCAAACGGTTCGCAATATTGCAGAAGCGTTATCTAGTTCTGGCAGCATTGTGACCTTGCAAAACCTGTCCTTAGATATTCGACAGATTGCCGTTCAGTGGATGGACGCACTGAATCGGGATGGTCCGTCAATGGTGTCGTCGATCTCGCATCTATTGGCAGAAGACTTTGTTTTTTACTGTCCTGGAGATCCGTCGGTAGCGCCGTTCATTGGCACTTGGCACGGTGCAGAGGGTCTTCAGCGATTTTGGGAACTTTATTTCGCGACCTTTGATCGCATTCCCAATGACGAAATCGAGTATTGCGTGGGCAATGACTTGGTCGTCGCCCGGTTCTTGGAATCAGCGTATGTCGCAGGGCACTTGTATGGCCCGATTCGAATCAACATGTGCTTCACTTTTAAAAACGGGCTCATTCAGCGCATCGACGACGACTACGATACGCAGGGAGGGGTTGCGACCAAGCAAAAGGGGGACAACGCAGTTTCCTCGCTTTTAGAAATGGCGAAGGTTTTTGTAA
>JANODW010000111.1:0-25278 GCA_031412875.1 Pirellula sp.
GTGCTAAGGATAGACTGTCCAGGCGCTACGATCTGGACGTTGGTGCCGTAGTTGGAAAAATTTGCGAGTGCATCATTGCGGGTCGATGCGCCGACGGATATCACTCCAGAGTAATTTGCAGGGAAAACAGGAGTGGTCGCATTGTTGGAATTTTCATTTCCGGCCGCCGCTACGAATATCCCACCCGCGTTCCTAAATTGCGTTATCGCCGATTGCAATGCGGCATTGAAGCCTCCACCGCCCCAACTGGCATTGATCACTTTTGCCCCGTTGGTTCTGGCATAATGGATTGCTTCGATCGCATCGCTCAAAGCCCCCGCCCCGTCCTTGTCTAGAAACTTTAGCGGCATTATCGATGCGGACCACGCGACGCCACTGATTCCAATACCGTTATTCCCGCGCGCTCCAATCGTGCCCGCGACGTGAGTACCGTGGCCGTTATCATCCATGGGGTCGTTGTCGTTATTCGCAAAGTCCCATCCACGGATGTCATCTACATATCCATTGCGATCATCATCGATTCCATTGCCACCTATTTCGTCCGTATTGTTCCAGATATTGGCGGCTAAGTCTTGGTGGCGGTAATCGATCCCCGTATCAATCACAGCCGTGATAACACTGGTCGAGGTCCCGTAGTCCCAAGCTTTGTCTGCATTGATGTCTGCGCTGGACAAAACAGAGTTGGACAATCCCCACAACGATGCATACGACGGATCGTTCGGGATCGCTTGGGCCGTAATGGCGAAATCCGGTGTCGCTTGAATAACGTCCGGTCGATTTTGAAACGCTTCTAACGCTTGCCCCAACGTCGAACCAGCGCCGACATCCACACGAAACCAACCGTCGTCTGTAAGCTGACGCTGTATTTTGGATCCTGCAAAAGTCTGTCCGGTCAACGCAACCGGATCGGCGGCCCTAAACTGAACCAACAAATCATTGTCACCGCGCAACTCTTGCGAGATCAGGAGCGAGTCCACCGCCATCAACTGCCGGGCTTCAAGAGACTCCATCCCCAAAGGACGGGACGCCGTTTTTTTGTAATCTCGACGTCGATTGAGTACCAACGGGATGCGAGAAAAAAGATTAGCCATCGCTCTGGGGCCTCGAAAGAAAGAAAGAACGGCAAAGTGGAATCAATGCGTCTCACCGCTAACGGATTGCGTTACCATTCCCCTGGGATGCCGATGACGCAACATTGGTTCCGAGATTTTTCACCCCGTCGGCTATGCTGGCAAGACTTATTTCTTTAACCTGCGTTTGAATAGCCACACCAAAAGCGGCAAACAGCTTACAATTGCCAAACCTTTCGCAGGCCAATCTCCGATTTGTTGCCACAATCCCCAACGGCCATCTGGTATCGGCTCCGCTAAAATGGACCCACCCTCCAAACGAGGGAGTGAACGAACGACCCTGCCATCGCCATCGATCCATGCTGAAATCCCCAAATTGGCCGCCACCAACATGGGCCTCCTGTTCTCCACGGCAGCTAAGATAGCATTGTTCAAATGATGGTCTAGGATGCTCGAACCTCGAAACCAACCGTCATTGGTTATGTTCACCAATATGTCTGGTGACTTGCCTTCAGCCCGCAATTGACGAACATGCGACTGGATCAAGTGTGGTAAGACATCTTCAAAGCAAATGCTGGTCGAGACCGTCGCGCCCGTCGGGAGTTTGCAAGCCATTGGTCTATCGCCTGCGTCGATACTCGCAACGCCCAAACCGAACCAAGGGAGCAGTTCAGAAATAATAGGAAATGTCTCACCAAAGAGGACCAAATGCTGCTTAGCATAGTACTCAAAGTCATCCCCTTTTGTTGGAGACACCCAGAGAGCTGCATTGTATCGGCTCGTCTTTTCCGGCCGTACCTTCATCACATCGGTGCCTAACAAAAAAGTAGGCTGTGGCAAACTAAAATGCGAGGCGATCATGCGAACTTTGGCCTGCATCAGTCTATCTTTGTACTTAGTAATGTACCCGAGGAATTCCTCTTTGGAGAGCTCAAGTTCATTGGGATAGCCATCTGCTTCCGTCCAATCGATCCAGGATTTCCCCAAAAAATCTTCGGTCGGTCCAGCGATAAACGCGCTCTCAGGCCACACGACCAAGTCGATCGTTTTGGAACTGTGCAAGCGGGCAGCGACTGCTGTCTGCTGGTCATAACGACTCCATCCGACGACCCAACTCTCCGCAGGTCCATCAAATTGCGTTGGCATGTCTTCTTGAACCAACAAGACCGTTGCCAGCGGCTTGATCGTTCCTTGCCCGTTTAGCCATCGATCTCGCGATTGCAGCGTCCAAACGGACATCCCTACCGCAAACAGTGCGAGAGCTGTCCAAAGGCAGTTTTCGAGCAGACGACTGCGATTCTCCACTCGCATCGCCCCCTTGCGGGCTTGAACTCCCCAAGCAATCCATTGATACAGCACCGCCCCGATAAACATGACAAGAAAGCTCACTCCGTAGCTTCCAAAGCAAGACGCCACCTGCAACATCCCTGGCCAAGGAACTTGGCTATGCGCGAGCATGCAAGCTGCAAATCCGGTTACAAAATAAGCTCGAATAAGTTCGCAACCGACCCAAGCCGTCGCAGCCGCAATCGGCAAAGGTACATGCCACGAACGCGTTAACGATCGTGTCATCGCGATGAAGAGCGGCAAATACACGGCCAAGTAAAGGGCCAATGCGACCCATCCCAAATACAGCGGCCAAAAAGCAAGGCGGATCCCTTGCAACAATGCGAGCCACATCAAACTGGCTGCAATACCAATACGCCAATAGTCAGCCCGGGTTAAGTCACTTTCTTTGGCGGCAATCGACACCCAGCACCCTGCTGCCAAATAAGCTGCCCAAGGCATCTTCATGGGTGGGAGCGAAAGCCAATAAAAAAACGCACCGACCAACGCGATCACCCATGTACGACTGAGAACTTCGGCTGAAACCGTCCCGGAAACGTCACCCGCCTTCTTAAGTTCGTCTTGGGATTTTCTTGGTTGGTCTTTGGGGTCGCGTTTCGGGTGCCGTTTTGACAATTTGGATCCATCCGAGTTTCGAGAGCGAAGCAGTCGCGGTTGCCTTCGAACTGCAATCAAGGTTTGCTGACCGTATCGACTGGCTAAACCACGTGCGCATCTGTGCGTTGTATTGCTTGGACAATATCTTCGAACGGACAGCCCGACACTGGTTTAACACTTCCGATTCGAGTCGGCAAGATGAAGTTGAGCTTGCCGTGTTCTGTTTTCTTGTCCATTTGCATGGCGGCGATCAAGTCCCTGGCAGCAACCTCGGCGAACGCAGTTGGAAGCCCGAGGTTTCGCAGCAACGAGGTTTGTCGCAGTTGGCAAGATTCGGGCCAAAGTCCCATGCGTCTCGCCAACTCGCCCGCCATGGTCATGCCGATCGCGATGGCTTCGCCATGCAAAAAGCGGCCATAGGAAGTCTTCGCTTCGATGGCATGCCCGAAGGTGTGTCCATAGTTGAGTATCGCGCGCAGTCCTGTCGTTTCCCGTTCATCTTGGGAAACCACCTGGGCTTTCAATTCGCAGGAGCGTCGAACGATGTACTGAATTTGCTCAGGAGATCGGGCGAGAATGGCTTGAATGTTCTTCTCGAGATACTCGAAAAAATCGGGATCCAGAATGACGCCGTATTTTACCACTTCGGCGATACCGCTGCGGAATTCGCGTTCCGGCAACGTATCGAGCGTCGAGGAATCGATCCAAACGGCATGGGGTTGCCAAAATGCACCAATCATATTCTTTGCGGCCGGAAGGTTGATGCCAGTCTTGCCCCCGACGCTGCTATCGACCATCGCCAACAAAGTGGTTGGGATTTGAACGAAGCGTAGCCCACGCGTAAAAGTCGCTGCGGCAAAGCCTGCCAAATCGCCAACCACCCCTCCACCCACCGCCACGACAACGCTCTTGCGATCCGCCTTCGCGTTGAGCATTTGCGTCCACAAGTCGGCAAGATTGGAAACCGATTTGTTCTCTTCACCGCTCGGGACGACGATCGATGTTGTCCGTTTTCCGGCGTCAGCCAACTGCGATTCAATGGGCTTTCCCAATGAAGCCAGGACGTTTTGGTCACAGATCACAATCGCATGCGACCAGTCCGCGATTAGCGCCGACAACTTGGCTGGCATCGCGTCCAATGATTTGGTCCCAATAAAGATAGGATAGCTACGCTCGGCCAGTTCAACGATTACTTGCTGCATCACCTACTTCGGTTCCTTTTCGCGGTCGACCGCCAACACCACACGTGAGTTGCAAAGGTAGTCGTGCAGTGATTTCCGCCCTTTGAGCATCAATATCAATGCAAAATCCAAACTCAAGAACAAGATTAAACAGATTTCGAATACCCAACTCAGCCAAGGGTTGCTTGAGACATAAAAGCCAAGAGGCGAGAACCACGCGAACGCATTGCGAAGTACTTCGCGCGTGACCAACTGCTCGCGCCTGGGGGGCAAACCGTTTTCTTCTACGATTCGAAGCTGAAAGAGGTACCTGCCGATCGAACCCCAGCCGTGGTACACAAAAGTCAAATAAACAGCAGGTACTATCAACGAAACGAACGCAACGATCGGAGTGGCCCAACCGTAGTACTTCCGAAGCGTTGCAACCTCTTCCCAATTCGAGTTCAGCAAAAAAATCACGCACGCAAACGGTGCGATAAACATTAACAAAAACAACTGGTCGATTGCATAGGCGACCGCTCGCGACGCTAGTCCGGCGGTCGTCGTGGATACCGGTTCGATCGCTTTTAGCTCAACCAAAAGATCCTCATAATTTGCAAACCGCTTGCTCGGATCCTTTGCAAGTAGTTTCGAGATGAAGCCCGCAAACTCTTGAGGAATGTTTTTGGGCCAAACCGCCGGGAATGCAATGTCAGCAGTCAAGTGGGTTTCTATCCGCTCCCGTACGGTAGCGCCTGCCAATTCGAAAGGGAGTCGCCCAAACACCAGTTCGAACAAAGTGATTCCGAGCGCATACATGTCGGACTGGATGCTGATCGCACTCCCTGTAATGAGCTCCGGAGCAACATAGGCTGGCGTGCCAGATATATTGGTCGGCTGACCTGGATCGTTTTGGATCCGCGACAATCCGAAATCAGAAAGTTTGATACGACCACCACCTGCCATCAATAGATTCGCCGGCTTGATATCGGCATGCACAATTCCAAACTGAGAAGCGTGCCGCAGCGCGGAAACAACCTGCGTCGCGTATCGCATTGCGTCCGGGTAAGGGATCGGTCCATCGGAAGCGAGCTTCTCCGATAGCGTTGGGCCAGTCAGCAATTCCATCGCCAAAAACGGCTCTTCGTCTTGACGACCGACATAATAAATGGTGACTACGTTTGGATGATTGAGCCTTGCTTGAGCTACCGCTTCTCGCAACATCGTGGCGATTCGGGAGTCGACACATTGACTCACGTTACGCATGATCTTGACGGCAACGTATCGCTGCAAAGAGGTATCCAGCGCACGGTAGACGGCGCCCATCCCGCCCGATCCGAGCTTGCGATCGATACGAAAGTGGCCATAAAGGCGATTGATTAAGCTCTCGCCCTCTTCGAGTTCAAAGTGATGAACGTCCTCGTTGCTTTGGAAATTGCTGATCGAGACGGTGGCGCTCATCGCGTGCTGAATCGCTTCGGATTGTACAATCCGTTTGCAGTTCGTACACTGGCCTCCCAACGCGGGATCCACGCGAAATTCCGTCCCGCAAGCGCAGTGGTACACCAAGCCCGGTTTGGGTAGGCTCGTTTCCGAAGCGAGAGGGGACATGTTGGTGATGGACTCCATCCTTTCAATTGTACACCCTCTGCATTTAATCGAAATCGGACGGTTCACTTTTCTCGAATCCTCAGCCAATAATGGCGAAACTATCCAAGAAATTCTTCCAACAATCCACGCCTGACATAGCTCAATCCCTCTTGGGGTGCCGCCTGAACCATCGCCTGGGTTCGGTATTGTTGACGGGCATCATCGTAGAAACGGAAGCGTACCTGTCAGAAAACGACCGCGCGAGCCACTCCGCCCGCGGCGAAACCCCACGCAATCGTGTGATGTTTGGTCCCGCCGGTCACTTGTATGTCTACACGATCCACAACCGTCATTGCATCAACGTCGTGTGCGAATCGATGGGACTCGGAGCAGCAGTCTTGATCCGAGCCGTCGAACCAATTCATGGAGTGGAGTGGATGACCACCGCGCGGCCTGTCGACAAATTGCGAGAGTTAACCAACGGGCCGGGCAAACTGTCTCAAGCCTTTGGCCTCGACCTGCGCTGCAATGGAATCGACCTGATGACCAGCGACACCCTCTGGCTTGAGTCCAGGGCGGAATCGATGCAATTCCAATGCAGGGCAACGCCTCGCATCGGAATTAGCCAAGCCAAGGAACTACCGCTGCGATTCTTTGTCGATGGCAATGCTTTTGTAAGCGGTCGAGCGATGGACCATTCGATACCGCGAAATCGTTCCTTTCGTACCGCGGTTCCAACCATTTCAAAATAAGGCAAGACGATGAGAATATGGATCGATGCCGATGCAGCCCCTCGCGAAGTGAAGGAGTTGGTTTTCAAAGCCGCGACGAGACTGAAACTTTCGGTCGTGCTCGTGGCAGATCAATCGATTTGGGTACCTCCAGGAAACCCGCTCTTTTCAAGCGTGGCGGTTCCAGAGGGAGCGAACATCGCGGATAAATACATTGTCGACAATGCGTCTAGCGGGGATCTGGCAATCACGGCAGACATTCCTCTAGCGGCCCAGTTGGTGGCAAACCAAGTCTTCGTGATCGATCCTCGCGGCGAACAGTTCGATGACAGAAACATCTCTGGTCGACTGGCGGCTCGCGACCTATTCGATGCGGCTCGCGGCGCCGGGTTCGAATTCTCCGGACCCTCGCCCTACAGCGCAAAAGACAGAAGCGCGTTTGCATCCACCTTGGACCGCGTGTTGACTAAAGCGATGAAGGCATCAAAGTGACTCGGAATCGATCGGATCAATCCATGAGGATCCCAGCGATAGCGGCATTGATCAAGGTTGCCAAAAATCCACCTAACAACGCTTTCATTCCCAGACTCGCTAAATCCGACCTGCGCGCGGGCGCCATCGCACCGATCCCCCCCAACTGAATTCCAATAGAAGAGATATTGGCGAAGCCGGTCAATGCATATACCGCTAACCGATACGATCGCGGCTGGATCCCTTGGACCGACTCTAATTTGCCATCGACTCGGACGCTGTTGGCATCCGTCAAATCCATAAAGGCAACGAATTCATTCAGTACCAGTTTCTTACCCAGCAGTTCCCCGACACGCGGAGCATCTTCAGGCACGACCCCCGTAAAAAACGCGACCGGTGAAAACAACTTAGAAAACATCCATTCTAGTGTGAGTGTGGGCATCTGATACGAAACACCCATGCTCGCCATCAAGTAATTCAATCCTTGACCGCTGAGCATCAACATATGATTGATCAATGCGATTCCCGCTATGAACGCGATGAGCATGGCAATAATGTTCAATACCAACATCATTCCATCGGATGCACCGCCCGCCGCTGCATCGACGAAGTTGGCGTGCGTGCGCTCGTCTGCGATTCTCACCTCGCCGCGAGTCACCGGTTCCTCCAATTCGGGAATCAGCAACTTGGACAAATACAAACCGGCTGGGGCAGCCATCACGCTGGTCGCCAAAATCGCAACCGGATCTGCCCCCATTCCAATATAAACCGCCATGATCCCGCCCGAGATGGTCGCCATCCCCCCGATCATCAATGCCAAGAGCTCCGATCGGGTCATCGTCGCAACGTACGGTTTGATGATCAATGGCGCCTCGGTCTGTCCCATGAATACATTCGCCGTGGCTGCCAAGGTCTCAGCCCCACTCACCCCCTTGCTCCCGAACACCAACAACATCGCTTTTGCAAAAAACCAAACGATCGCTTGCAAAATGCGAAGATGATACAGCACAGTGAAAACAGACGAAACAAAGATTACCGTCGGCAACGCTCGGACCGCAAAAATGAATCCTTGCCCAACTCCAAACGCTTGGTCGGACGCACTCGGTTTTGCAAGCGGTCCAAAAACAAACTCCGATCCTCGATTCGCAAAATCCAAGAACTGAGAGACCATGCCGCCGACAACCTCAAATGCCGAGTACACAAACCCGACCTTCAATATCAAAATGGCAAGAACAAACTGCAATCCAAGTCCGGTTGCAACGGTCCGCCAATTCACTCGCCCTAAATGATCCGAACAAGCTGCGGCAAGCCCTAAAAACAAGACCACCCCGAAACACGCTTGACCTCTCACCCCGATCCCATCCCTCATCAACCACCCCAGCCCGGCCAACAACAGAATTCCTATAAATATCGCCACGCGTATGCGGGGTGTCGTGGAGGGGTTCGGCGAAAGACTCGACGAACGCGAGGAAGAATCGGTCGACGGATTGGTCATGCTAAAAATCAATCTGGCAAAAAAAGTAGCGAACTCGACAACGAAAAAGATTTAGCGGGCACCCGGCGATTCAAGCCGCAGATGCGAGCGCCAATAATGTACCGTTTTCGCCAGAGACGTAATGACGTTCTTGATTTCCTTTTTCACTCGGAACGTTGGACCAGCGGGCAAATACAGCGTTTTCCCTTCGCGTCGGACCATTACATTCTCGACAATAATGGCCCGCATCAGCCAAACACACATCGGTTCGCTGTCGCATTCCACACCGATCCATCCCAAAACACTCGATGTCGTTGTTTGCAACCCAGTCACCATCTCGATGCCTCTGCGAATCTCGCTGACTACTTTATCATAACCATTAGGATCCGTTGCGACTTCTTGGGCCGACACCGCTTCCAACAGCCGACCTCGATGCGGCGGGCCACCGGCCATCGCTAGGTCGCAAAAGCTGGTCCAGATTTCATCCCAGGGAACCTGCCCAAACTGGTCGGACGGAATCGCCGTGGAACCCATCGATTGCGATTCCACCTCGTCGGTCCTGCCTTGGTATTCGGATGGCAGGACAGAATCGATCCGCATATCGAGCTCGATCAACTCGCGGAAAATGGGTTTGTCCGTACTCGCCGGATGCACAAAATACCTTTCTACAGATCGCGTGGCTAACGCATCCAAATAGAATCCCAACGCGACATGCATCCACGCGGGATGCTCAAGCCATTCGATGGCCTCCGGTTGCCGGTTCGTACTGCGGTTCCAAATCCATGCCGCTCCGTTCGGTTCCCAGCGCAACTCGGTTGCATGCATGAAACCTAAGTTTGCAAACAGTTCCTCCACTTGGCGGGAACCCATCCGCCATGGGACGATGACAACCGTTTCCATTCCATCCACATCCAAACCGTGGATCGCTTCCTCAAGTCTCGGGCGGTGAGTCGCTAGGAAGCAATAGCGAGCTTCGAGGCCGATATCGAATTGATAAAAATGAAAGGCGATTGAAGCCAACTCGAGACCGATCGCATTCGTAGATTCGGCATTTGGTGATACAAGGAGTAACGCCGATCTTCGAGCCTTCGCCCCAACGGGCTGTGCTTGCAGACTATCGGTGCATTTTTCCACCAGGGGTGGCGCAAGTGTTTCGCACCAATCCTTGGTTGTCCAAACACGAGCGATGTGAATATGAATCGACAGCTCTTGGGATCGCATCCAAACCACTACCTGCAGCAAACCATCCATGTCGAAAGGCTCAAGACCCAACGGCATCAAGACAAAGCGGCGATACCCCTGCGAGCTATACCAAGCGACAGTCGTTTGCAAATCTGCTGAGTCCGCGTCATTGCATTGCGTATCCACGATCGCAACGGGATGTTGCAAACGCATTGCGAACAACTCGGCGACACGTTGCCACTTTTCTCCTGAAGCGGACAGGATATCTGATTGCAATAAAAGAATTGCAATGGTTTTTGTTGGATCGCCGGACTCATTCATCCCTCGAATCATATTCAACGAACACTATCGCATCAATGACTTGTCCCCAAGAACCAGCAATTCGCCACGGTTGGGAAACTGTGAAACTCGCTCGATCACTTGGATCGATTGGGGAAGTTGGTGCTTGATTTTTGCGTACTGCAGTTCGGTGGTGACCACGATCGAATGCCCCCCCTGCGCGACGACGCGAACGGCATCTTCCTCGGAGTTGCAAAAGTCGATTTCACGGCCAAAATAGAAAACCAGAGTCGGCCTGAAATGGCCCAGGACCGCAATTTGCGAATCGGCCTCCTGCAATTGCGGTTTCCATCGTTGTGCCAGTTTTTGCGCCTCTTGAAACCGATCGAGTTCTGGCGCGACAAACTGCGAAAGTATCAGGATCATCGATATCGCTGCCAAGGAAAACACACAGGCTGCTAGCTTGGACTGCTCTTTTTGAAGCAGGCAATAGCCCGCCACCCCAAAACCCAACAAAGGCAAGCCGGCGACTCCGAACCAAACAAACCGCTGTTGAAAAGTCCGGTCCAACCCAGCTCGATCCAGCATCGTTTGGCCACCGATTTCCATTAGCCCAGAGATAGGAAATCCAGCAACTAAAATCGCCCCAACTACGACCAGCAAGATCCACCCGGTACTCAACCAGCGATAGCTCACCAACGACACATCCTGCGTCCAAAGCGCAAAATACCTGCCAATGACGATGGCCAGGGCGGGATAAGCGGGTGCGATGTAATTTGGAAGCTTGGTGCTTGCGATCGAAAAGATGACCAAATAAACTGCGGCCCAACAACTCACCAACCGTGCCGGTCGCGATCCATTCGAACTTCTCAGTTGCCTGACCCAAGTCATAGCAGTCGGTATCGCAAAGGCGGACCAAGGATACAATCCGATTAGGCACGCTCCGAGGTAGTAGTAAATGGGACCGCTATGGTTGTCCATCGCTTGCGACATGCGCCCTAAGTGATGCACGCCAATAAACTCGCGAAGAAACTCCCCGTTGGTTCGCCACTGTACCACGACATACCAAGGCGAAGCGACCAGCATCACAACGAGCGATGCCGTGATTGGCCTCATCGTCCATACGGTTTTTAAAAAATTTAGCGGCATCCACGGTTTAAGGATCAGCCAGCATCGCGCATACCACGTGTTAGTCGGCGAGTCGGAATGCATTTGCTCGGTGAGCAAGAACAGACCGATGACTGCAGTCGGGAACAAAAAGCCTATCGGACCCTTGGTCAATACAGCCAGCCCCATCACTGCGTAAGTGGCAGCCCACGTCCGCCACCCGACGCTTGCAATAGTTTGTTTACTTTGCCCATCTTCTTGTCCGAAAGATCTTCGACACCACAGGTAAAGCGCGAGAACTGTAAAGAAGGTCAAGTGGGCGTCGGCCGTTGCCGATCGGGCAATCATCGTAAATGTAATGCAAGAGCCGATAGCCAACCCAGAAAACAAACCCGTTGTTGTATCGAAAAGTTTGCGGGCAAGGAAGAAAGTCAATACGATCGTTCCGACACCAAAAAGTCCCGATACTAGGCGAGCACCCAATTCAGATACGCCGAACGCATGATAACCGGCGATCATGCCCCAAAACATCATCGGTGGTTTATGAGCGAAGAGCTTGCCATTGAAAGTGGGTGTGATCCAATCGTGCCTGGCATGCATCTCAGCGGACGTAGCGGCGTAGAATCCTTCGTCTTGATCCCAAAGATGGGTGTTGCCCATGTTGAGCAGCATCGTTGCAAACCCGACGGCTATCAAGATGCACAAGCAAACGCGAGGAGAAAGCATATCCTTGCAAACAGATGGGTGCATGGATTGTCTTACGCCGCCCTTTTCGCGGGCGGCGATGCGTCGTGTTGTCCGAGTTGCGGCTTGCGGAACAGATGCGGCTCCTGATGCGTGGGCCCTGGCGGATTGATCCAAACCATCCTCTGGGCGCATCCTGAGGTTGCAACGTTTACGGAGTCCCCAACGACGTATAACGGTCTCTGCTTGGACTCGTCGTATATTCTGCCAACGTAGTCGCCGACTAAACCCACGGCCGTCAACGTGGCACCATTGAAAACCAATTGAAAGCAAACAAGCGAGCTCCACCCCGGAGCGGTCGATGAAACGAACATGGCCGCATAGACGGCATAAAATGAGTAGATGACGCCGAAGGTGGTCAGGGCAACGCCAGCGTAAAGGCAAGCCTTAAGGGGAACGGCAGAAAAGGACGAGACCGCTGTCCATGCCAACTGAAACAGCTTGATTGGGGAATACTTTGTCTCTCCAGCAGCTCGCGCGGGACGGTGAAACTGAACGATGGTTTCGCGTAGCCCGAGCCAAGCGACCAGTCCTCGCATAAAACGGTGTTGCTCGCGGAACTGGCGAATCGCTTGAACCGCTCCCCTGCTAAACAATCGGAAATCGCCGCATTGCGGAGGAAGTCGTTTGTCGATCGCCCACTGCATGAACGCATAAAAGGCAGACGCTGTCCATTTCTTAAAAACGCTCTCTCCATCCCTCGCAATGCGTTGCGTGGAAACGACATCAAATCCCTGCTTGAACTGTTCGACCATCGCGACAAGCAATTCCGGTGGATCTTGCATGTCGGCATCCATGACGACCACTGCGTCGCCTTCCGCAAAATCTAGCCCAGCCGTAATAGCGGCCTGCTGCCCAAAATTTCGACTGAAGCCTAGCACCTTCACGCGACTATCCTGGCTCGCCACACGATCCAGGATCTGGCGGGTGGAATCCCGGCTGCCATCGTCCACGAATATCAATTCGTAGTCGCAACCTATTTTTTTCAGTACCTCGGGGAGGACTTCAAAAAGCACAGGCAGAACTTCTTGTTCGTTGTAAACTGGCAGCACAATGGATAGCAGCATCGAGTTCGCCTTGATTATCGGGAATCGCATTCAAGCATACGGCTTCATCACTCGGAATAGATAGCGAATAGAGGCGATTGGGGGCAATACCAATATTGCGAGCCCACAATCAATCACTCGCTGGCGGCGAAATGATCTTTATGGAAATTTGGGGACTATGGAAAGTCGCCTTTCGCTCTGCGAAAGTAGCGTCATCGCAGAACTTCCAAGCAGAACTTCCAAAACGAAATCATCATCGCCTCGCGACTACCCTTTGCCCGCAAACGTTTGGGCTACATTCAAATACAGTTCGCGGATGTGCTTGCTCATCGATTCATGCCGAAACTGCTCCGTGAAAAGTTCCCGCCCTTTCTTTCCAAACTTGTCTCGCTTTTCAGGAGAATTTGCAAGCGACAGGATGGCTGATGCAAGTGAATCAATTTCTTGGGGCGGGACCAAGAAGCCGGTGACATAGTTTCGCACAACTTCCCTTGCCCCATCGATGTCGTAACTGATCACCGGTTTGCCTGCAATGAGCGCTTGGGGCAACGCGCGTGCTAGTCCTTCACGTAGAGAAGTATGCACGAGGGCATCCATCGCACCTACCAAAGCTGGAACGCGTTCGGGCGGGACCAAGCCTGTGAATACGAACCGGTCCTGCATTCCCCGTTGCCGGATTTCAGCCACAAACTGATCTCGCAAAACCCCGTCGCCTACGAAAAGGAATTTCACATTGGCATTATCTCGGCAAACTTGCTCTGCCGCATCGATCACATAGCAATGTCCTTTGAGGTGGAACAACCGAGCGATTTTTCCAAAGACGATATCGGTTTCGGAGAATCCCAATTCTTGGCGAATGCGATTCCTCTCGATATTGGCTTTCAAAAACGGTTCTACGTTCATTCCGCTATAGATCGTCGTAAACTTTTCGCGTTTTGCAACATTGGCATGCACCATCAAATCCGTCATAGCATCGGCGACGCTGATCATATGGTGGCATCTCTTGGCGGCCCATCGTTCGCATTGAATAAAGAGCCACCGGCTGACCCAACGTTGATACGGATGGAAGGGTGCACCATGCACGGTATGTAAAATGCAAGGCACGTTGCATGACCAAGCTGCAGCCCGCCCTAACAAACCCGCTTTGGCGCTGTGGGTATGAACGACATCCGGTTGCCAAGTTCGGATGGTTTTCTTGAGCGCAGCGAGCGCACGGCGATCATGGATCGGAGAGATCGCTCGAATCAATGACGTGTGCCCTTCGATCTGAAGCCCTTCAGTATCGGTTTGAGCGAGCAACTTTCCTTCAGGTCCGTCGGTAGGACCCGTGACCAATCGGACTTCGTCTCCAAAAATTCTGACCAAATCGAGGCAATTGAATAACGTGTTTTCTTGAGCTCCACCGACAATCATTCGCGTGATGACGTGCATTACTTTCATGGTGCGACTACCTCTGCGTCGCTTGTTGGGGCGGTTGGCCAGACGTAACGGACGGTGAGTCCGGTCAAGATGCATGCGGCACCAACCCACGTCCACCAATGAGGCGGTTCATAAGCCGGATCGCCGCGGCGCGTCACGTGAACCCAAACCGGCAGCAGAATCGGCTCCAACAAGGTGATAAGCGAGGCGATATGGCTGGGCGTAGTGCGAAGCGCTCGCGCAAATAAGAAATAAGGAAAACCCATTTGCAGCATGCCTATTCCCGCGAGCAACAGCCACATCGAACCGGTAGGCATCGCAATTCCGCTCCAATAAACGATTGGTAACATGGCTAGCGCGGTCGCAATATGGTTCAACGCGATGAGCCAAGCCGAATCGTGCTTGCGCAATGCCTTCATGCTGAAGATCACACCCGCATACAACAGCCCCGAGGCGATGGCCAGCAACGGTGACCACCAGCGATGTTCCGGTGAAGGTTTCACGTGGGCAAATTCCATCACTAAGATGAACAGTACTCCCACAACACAAGTGGTCATCATGACCCAGTCGCGCGTCGAAGTCGGCTGCTTCAAGAAAACCACAGCGCCGATCAACACCCATGCAGGTGCGAGATTTTGAAACCAAATCGTATTGGTAGGGGAACCGCTGACAATCGCCGTCAAAAAGGTCCAGTTCATCAGAACGAAACAGGCCACCATGGGAAGCATAGCCCAGTGGAATGTCACTTTCCGAACTAATGGCACTAGCAGAAAAAGGGCAAAAAACGCTCGCCAAAATGCGATTGCAGAACCGCGCACTTCGCGAGGCCAAACATCCAGCAAATGGGTTTGAGTGAAAAACCCACTACTGCTCCATAGGATCGCTGCAGCAACGACGAGGACCGTGCCCGTCCTTGTAGCTCGGCGACTTGTCGCTGGAAGCCCTGATGTGTCTTTCGTGGCGATGGACAAAATGAATCGTTGCTTTGGGTGGTTTAATCGGGAGCGCTTTGCACCTGATTTGTACCCGCGAATTCACATTTGCGAAAGCCGACGAAGAGTCAACTAATTGGCTCGCTTGGCGGCGATCGGTTCCATGCGTGTTGTTGTAGGGGCGTACGTGGTCGAAACCGGACGAGCGTCTGACGGCACGGCGGTCCCGTAAACGGTACTCCCATTGATCGGACCCGCATAGACGGTGCTGCTGTACGGTGAACCACCATAGGAAGAGCCGATGACAGCGTCCTGGGAGTCGATCACTTGGTCGTATCCTCCGTAGTTCGCACCACCGTTGGCCCCGCAGGATTCGCAACCCCCGGTCGCAGGCGGTGCCATGTTACCGGCGCCTTGGCAACCCGCGTCACATGGCTCACCTACGTTGCTTGCACCATGGATGCGATTATTAAGGCGCGTAAAAATGTTTGGCCGCCATCCTTGTCCGCAAGTGCATCCTGCAAAAGCCAACAACAAGCTGGCCGAAATCAATGTCGTTCTTTTCATTTCCCAATCTCCCCTTGTTCTCAGTTGTGATCACCCGTGAGGGCACACATTTTCCCGCACAACTCTACGACACCATTCCGGTTGTGCAAGCAAAGTTGAAAAACTTTTCCTGATCGATAAGCTTTTCCTAACGCTATGTATCCTATTTAGGTGTTACAGTTGTCGGTCCATCGATCCGGAGAATCGGATTAACTCTTTTATTGTCGGCCTTACTCAGGGAGACCGCGGCATATGCTGCACTTTTATTGTTTCACCAAAGTAATGCTCGCTCCTTCCTGTTTGCGGGCAATAGATATAAGCCCGCAGTTCCGATGGCTACCCTTTGCATGGGGACAGTTGAACCTAATGTTTCGGAACCTACCTAGGTCGGACCTGACGTTCTATGCAATCGCGGCGATAGCCGTCCTCAGTTCCACACGCCAAGTGTGCAGCGACGAACCTGTGACGCTTTCGCTGGAATGCAATAAGGTAAGCCAATCGGAAGTTTTTGAAGTCTCCACTCGGCATCTTTGCGATCAATTTCGAACGATCAATTTCGATCGCCCCAGTGTCGAGGTCAATCAATGGAATGGCTTTCAGTGGATGCGCAGCGATATCGAAACGGTTCTGCCTACGTCCGGCACCGGCGTGCTAACGATTGTCTATGTGCACGGCAACTTTATGGAACGGACCAATGCGCTCGAGCGTGTGCGTATCATCGATCAATATTTAACGTCGCAAACCGATCGGCCCTACCGATTGATTATGCTCTCGTGGCCCAGCCAACGCGAGAAACGACCGTTGAGGGACGCCGTTTCCAACGCGGAGGGCGCGGAATGCCAATCGCTCTACCTCGCTTGGATGCTGCAACGCCTCAGAAACGAGTCTCAATTGAGTGTCCTGGGCTTCTCGTATGGAGCGAGAGCGGTGACGGGTGCGTTGCACTTGGATGCTGGTGGGTCAATTCCAGGGTATGCTGCGGTTCCTATTCCTCGACATGACGGGGAACTCAACTATCGGTTGGGACTTGTGGCACCCGCCTTGGACCGCAATTGGATCGAAAGCCATGGGCGGCATGGCTTGGCCCTTTCGCATGTGGAATCGATGATCAACCTTTACAATTCCAGGGACCCTATTTTACGACGGTTTCGATTCATCGACCGCCTGTCGCGACCCATCGCTGCTGGATTTGCAGGATTTGCAGGCTTGACGGGAATGGAGGGCTTTGCGGACCCGCGTGCCACGTCTCCTTTAGCCGGTCAATCTCGCATTCAGCAATTTGATTGCGGTGCCGTTATCGGCACGACCCATTCCGAAAAAAGCTACTACGGTGAGTGCCCATACTTTCGATCCATGATAAAACATTTGCTTTGGCAAGATTCCAGGGAAGCAACTTGCAATGCAATCGCAGTTCCGTGACAGCATCGCGTTTCAATGGGACCATTCGGCGAGTCGCTTTGAACCGGTCCCCTACCATCAGCTCGGCTGGTCCCTTTCCGACGCCGGCACTCTCTATGGCGCCATCTTGGTCGAACGCTTCCGTTCGTATGGAAAAAAACTAGCAGATCTGTCGCATCACCAAACCCGATTGCTCGCTGGAGCAACGGAACTCGGGATCGACCTGTCAAATATCCCGATGGATCTAACCTCCATCGCGGAATCCTTGCTGGCAGCCAATCGCGATAGGGTGGAACTAGCGGGAGATGCAAGCATCGTGCTGCTGGTGTCGCCTGGAGAACTTTCGAGAAACGTTTCTAGCAATGGTTTTTCAAGTGGCCAACCGACCCTCATGATGCATTTGAGCGAACTACCGTTTGCGAAATTGAACCGATGGTACCACGATGGAGCGGATCTCTTTCTCGACACGCATCGCGTTGTACCTGACGAGTGCTGGCCCAACCAAATCAAATGCCGCAGCCGACTTCCTTATTTCTTGGCACAGAATCACCCTCACTGCATCAACACCGACGCACTCGCCATTTTGAGGACCGCAACGGGATGCCTCGCCGATACGGCCGTCGCAAACCTGCTGATCGTCGATCGTCGTGGCGAGCTGATTTCGCCGAAAAAACAGGATATGCTGATGGGCTGTACCCTGCAGGCTTTGGAAAAAATCCTTTCTCGCCACAACATCGCGATTCATTATCAAGATGTTACCGCGAGCATGTTATACGATGCATCCGAGATCATCCTTACCGGATCGAGCGGCGGCATTTGGTTTGCTCGATCCTGTGACGGCCACCGATTGCGTATGCCCGCAGGACTCCCGACCACGCGTCATCTGACCGAGCTTTGGAAGCAGCATGTGGGATTCGATTTCGTTGCGCAAGCTGCGATGCGGTCCGCGCCTGCGTGACTTCAGAATCCGCATCGCGGTGGAATCCTAAACGGATCGCTACGAACTTGCGGAGGTTCGGATCATATCCATCGGGCCGATATAGCTTCGTCCATACAAAGGATTCCCGCTTGGACTTTTGTAAGCGCATCCGCCGTAACATTTGCGACCCCCTTCGAACGAATGATTTTCCTCAGTTCCGCCTCTGTTGCGTTCTCCGCGACGGCCTGCGATATCTCTGCATCGATAGCGACCGCTTCAAACACACCGGTTCGACCAGAATATCCAGTACCCCTACAAGCGTCGCATCCAATCGATTCGTAAACTTCGTCGGGTGCCGTCATCCCGCAGTCGCGGAACAGATCATTCGCGATTGCATTTGCCTTGGTCGGCCTGCGACATTTCTTGCAAAGGCGTCGCAAAAGACGTTGATTGACGACTCCGATTAAGTTGCCAGAAATGGAATGGTTCGTTATCCCCAGATCGCGAAGCGCAGTCACCGTTGCAGCCACATCGCGTGTATGGAGCGAACTAAAAACGAACCGCCCCGAACTCGCTGCTCGTAATGCGATGTTGGCGGTTTCTGGTTCGCGAATCTCCCCTACAAAGATGACATCAGGGTCCATGCGCAGCAGGGTGCTTAGCCCCACGCTCATGTTTACCCCATGACGCTCGTCCACATTCAACTGCCGCACGAACGGCACGTCAAACTCCACGGGATCCTCGATCGAAACAATATTGCGGCTGTCGCTTCCGAAACGATTTAACATCGAATAAACCGTCGTGGTCTTACCCGATCCCGTAGGACCGGTTACCAAGAGCAATCCCTCCGTCCCATGCAGCATTCTCTGAACCGTTTGCAATCCAACTTCGCTGAACCCAAGGCTTTCTAAGGGTAGAAACACATTCTCTTTCGAAAAGAGCCGCAATGCCATCGCATCGCCCCCTGCGACCGGCGAAGACGTGACACGCGCCTCAATGTCTCTCAATGTTGCTGGCAAGAGCAAGCGACCTTCGCGTGCATTGAACGGATCGGCATGGTCGAGCCGAGCCAACGTCAGATACTGATGCATCAAATGCTCTGCAACATTTTTGTCGACGATGCAGTAGGACACGATCCGCCCATCAATTCGGAATCGTACCGAATACTGCGCTTCGTCCAACGGATCGATGTGAACATCGCTCGCCCGTAAACTGACCGCGCGTGCGATCAAGTCTAACGCCGGCAGCTCTGGGGTCTTCAGGATCTCGTACCTTGCCTTGGCATCATCCATTTCCGAGGTATGGTTCTGCATGTCTGCTTTGACCAATACGACCGGGCATGGAGACGCTTTCATTACACGCTGAGCAACGCTTCCGTGTGCCATATGCGAAAATCCAGAACGCCCATGCGTCCCCATTACGATCAAGTCCGATTTGGATTCTTTCGCATACTTTACCAACGCATCGCATACATTCCCACGCAGGACCTCGCGGCGTACTTTGTTTTGCAATTCGTATGCGGGCGGTAAAGCGGACATCAATCGATCCACCGAATGGGGAGGGCGCATCGTGTCCTCTGTACTTTGTTCGACATGAACAATATGAAGCTCGGCATTGAGTTGCTGGCCCAATGTGCATGCGTGCTCCACGGCGAGCTGACTGCAGACGGAAAAATCAAAAGGGACAAGAATATTGCAAATGGACATAGCAGCAACGGTACCTTGTTTCGCGGAAAATTCATCGGAAAGGGGAGGCGACAAGCTTGCGAAAAGACTGTGAGACGAAAGCGATCCAGCTCGCGCCGCAATTCGGCACATGTGTGCCAATTGGCATTCCGCGAATCCCGTTTCAACTAGAGAAACACAGTCTTTACTTGCTCGATTTCAATGCAGCATTTGCTGGGCCGAACCCGGAAAATCAATCGACGGAGTGCATGGTGACTATGTCCTCTTCCAACAACTCGTCCTGCCAGTCGGCTCCGATCCAAAAGACGGACGGTCGACTCAAGGCCGCGATGGAAACACGAAAATGAAGGTCGGCCGTGACCGGTTCCACGGCTCCCATTTCCAACAAACGAAAGACCACACACACTTCATCATCCGAAACCGTATCTGCTCGTTCAGTCACTCGCCAAACGCGATCGCGAACCAGCACCCGGCTTCCTACCGCCCATTGCAACAATCGGGATTGGCCGGGCAAGTGCCGAATGCGGTCCGCTTTCCACCATGCACGTATCCACTCAAACATACCGCCTCGATCTCATCCTATTGTTGCGGTGCATTAGTTTGTTGCGGTGCATTAGCGAGTATTTTCAATCGCTCGAGTTCGATGCTGACGGTCCTCTCCCGTTCGTCGGTTTCGAACTTGCGTTCCAATTCGGATGTATCGAGGTCATTGCCGTCCATGCGTTCCCACGCTTCCACCAATGACTCTTGCCTCTCTACCTTCTGCTCTAGACGACTAAACTGGGAAAAGGCGGATTGGCTCCCCGCGCGATCGATCGCCCCATTGATCTTCTCCGCGGAATTTGCCCTAGCCATCCGTGCAGTCAATAACGTCTTTTTCTGCTTGGCTTGGCGAATCTTGTCTTCGAGGTCGCGAACCGCCGTCTGAAGCTTCGTCACTTCTTTTAGTTGAGTGGCGTGCTGAGCCGAGTATTGTCCCAATCGCTCCGTCACAGCCATTTTTTGACTCAACGCGGACTTGGCGCTCGCCTCGTCGCCTCGCTTCATCGCCATCATGGCTCTTTCGCCCCACTTTTGCATCTCAGCATGCTCTCGCTCCGTCCGCTTGCGCATTTGAATCTCATCCGCAATCGCTTCTGCCACGCTTGCCCGGACGCTGCATAACTCCTCGTCCATATCGATTATGAGCTGGTGCAGCATCCGTTCGGGATCCTCCACTTTTTCACGCAGCGCCGTAATACTCGATCGCATCACAAGAGAAAATTGAGATAACCAAGCCATGATCTTCCAACCTTTTAAGAGAAAATTCACATTCGAAAAAACACACACGATGAGTTCCCTAAAAAACCCAATTTCACTTCCAACCCCAGCCGATCGCATCCACGTCAGCCGATCTGATTCAATTCCACGTTGCAAGCTCTGCCGTGAGCATCCGAATTTTGGCTAACATGTTTTCGCGATGGTTCTCGCACAACGCAGCAAATGCGATGACTCCACCTCCTAATGCCACCCCGCCTACCCAGAGTAGGATCGGATTGTCCATCGTCGAGCGAATCAAAATCCCCACGATGTCCGCAAACAGGAAAGCGGTCCCGGTATACATCAATACACGTATCCGCAATCCAATCGCGACCAAGATGACAAACACGCTCAGCACCATCAAAGAAAATAGATGCAACCATCCGGAACCACAAATTCCGTACACGGGCGAAACAAGAATCACAAGCGCACCCACATATCGAAGCGGATCCTGCGACGCGGTCGGCAATTCCTTTCTCAACAACTCAACAATCCCAAGGATGGAGAGTCCAATCGGAACGCAATAAAACTGCGGATCGCTCAGTCCGTTGGTAAACCAAAGGATCGCCAAGCCTACGTTGAGAATTACAGCAGAAAGGATAACGTATCCCTTCTTGCGGCTCTCCAATCCATAAAAGAAGTACACTGCCGCGGCAGCAGTCAATGCGAGAAAATGGACTGGGTGGGTTGACATGTCGTCCCGTGTAGAAAACTGTCCCAACATTCCGATCGATTGCAAGTATGGAATCAACTCCAGACAGGCGGATACCGCAGAAGCTACGCCCGGAAGGACGAGGCCGATGGTCAAGAGCGGACCGGTATAGCATGTTAACCGAGCATGGGACCGCACCGCATTGGACGCCCACAGGCAGATTGCAGCGATTACGACGAACATCAATTGGCTCCAACCATTCCCAATCTCAATCCAACCTTGATCCCATCCCCAAACGCCTGCCAAGCACAATGTCGCGATGGAGGACCAAGCCCTCACTGGACTGTTCGTTCGTGTCGCAGCGATCCACTCGCATAAAAATGCAACTGCGATGCCGACGACTACCAACCCCTGGCTGGTCGCCGTCGCAACCGGTCCCACGCAAGCGATTACGAAAAATAATGCAGCAAGAATCCTAAGGTTAGCACTCCACCACTCCGAACCCACGACGCTGATCCTACGCAACAAGAAATCAGAGACCGCGATGCTAACGGACAATGCAGCAACCAATGCAGCGCTAATATGCAACAGCTTTGGGTATTGGTAATTCTGAAACACCCACCCTTGAGCACCAGCTAAGTTGGCTACCAAGAGCAAGACATGCACATTGCAAAGGATTGCCACAAACATTCGCTCGCCTCGTAGTGTTATGTTTCCGCGTGCTAGCAACAGCGTTCCCAATCCAATCGCTCCGGCGATTCGAATCGGCACAGATAGGTAGATCAAAGCGATCAGAGCGATAGCGCACAGCCAGATCCGGCTAACGAAGCATGCGAGAGCAAATTCTCTTTTCGCATAGAAATGGCTGAGGCAGCAGAAAAGCGATGCAACGCAGGCCCAGACCAGCGGCGGCCATTGATCAGCGAACAAACTAGGAAATAGCGGCGCCAAGGCGAGCGTGGCATACAGGGGCGCGATCGCCGCTAGGGCAGTTGCAGCCCATCGACTCCGAATGACGAGCGTGCAAGCGACCAGCCAGCCAATCAGGAATGTAGCGGCCATCCGCGGTCCCGAATCCCCGCCCCAGTTCCAATTCATGATCACTGCGTTGGGTACATAAACAGCTAATCCTATCAGCGCAGCCACAGTCGTTGCTATGTCGGTCCAAACGACCGTGTTGCACCGAATCCATTCCAACCAGCGTTCAGACCGCCCGGTCGTCTCGACATCGGGCGTTATCCATTGAAAGGTAGCCCAGTGCCAGCCAAACTTCTTGCGCACCGAACTGAGTTTCTCTCCTGAGTTAAGCCAGTGCGTCATCAATAGTCCAACGAGGGAAGCGCAGGTCGCCAAAATGGCTGCCTGCTCCACAATGTCACCAAACGTCCAGCCCAAGTAATTTGCATAACCGACCGCACTGGTTATTGCGAGAACGGCAGACACCAAGATGGGAATGCAATGGAGCTTTCGGAACGCTATCCACGAAAAGCAAGCGACCAGCAAGATATCGATGGCAAGGCTGCTGGGATCGGAAAAATCGACAGCAAGCCATGAAATCCAAATGAATCTGGCGTATCCCAAAGCGGCCAGCATCGCAAACCCCAAGGGTTGGGCTAACGCGTTCGGATTGCCATTGGGATCGAGAAATACCAGGTCGAGCGCCGATCTTCGCAAGGGAATGCGTTGCATCGCTTTGTCGATTCGATTTGTTCCATTGAAGATGGCCGCGAGAACAATTAAGCTGAGCACGACGCTGTTGATGCCGAAGTGGGTTGCGAACATCGCATTGGCAAACGGAAAAAGAGAGGCTCCTATAAGCACTGCTGCCAAAAGCGCACCGGTGATGTAGCGACGGTCTTGAAACGCAATCGCGTATCCTATGAATAGGACAACGTTTATCGCTGCTACGATGAATAGAGCTTTGATGTGTAACAAAGAGATACACCAGAGAAGAAGCGTTATGAAAGCGATGTAACTTTGCATAGGTGCGCTCATGTCTTGCCGGCCCCGTTTGGACAGCCAGCAGGCGATGCCTGTTAGCGAAATCAGGAGAGGCAGATAGGTGATGCCATAGAATGCAATCGGTAGCTTGTCCTCGTTCATTGCGGAAGCGGCTCCCGCTTTGAGCATCTGGATCCAATCGGCGATCAACGTTGGGGTGCATTGGTATGCGATGGTAACCAATACTAAGGCCAACGCAGTGAACGCCCAATGTTTTGAGTCGTACGCAACGAAGAACAGGAGAAATGTTGCAATCAATGCTGTCGGTACAACAGCATAAGTCGTGGGGCCAACGAAGTGAAAACCTAGGAATGACGTAGCGACCCCCGCGAAGATGAGCAACACACCAACGAACAAAGGCAATGCGATGCTCCATGGCAGAGGCCTAACCAAATCGCCGGTTCTGGCTCGGAACACCGATGCAATGCTGCGGGTCGTCCCGAGTATGGTCGCGGCAAGCAAGACGATCGCAAGTCCGATCCAATGCGTGGGTGCAACAAACAGGGCTTTCGTGACGCAAAGGACTAAGAACTGACTGGACAATAGCAAGATAGGGAAGAAGCCGAACACGCGAGGCAGGCGGTGTTCTTCGGCTAACCAGAAAACGTGCCGATTCACTTTCACTACACCCACCGTAAATACGGTCCATAACGCGGCGATGACCAGGACGGCCAACCAGGGCTCGGTTGCTCGGGGCAATAGCCCAGCGATTGCGAGCAGCATGTAGCTAACCAAAAAGGGTATCTGGTGGCCACGCAAGAAATGATGGAGGATTCGGCTGCTGGCAACGTAGAGCAATGCAGTCGTTGGAATGAGTAAAACAACCATTTCTAAGGAGCTCGGCAATCCAGTCGTACTAGCTTGCGTACCAACCCAACTGAGCGCGAGTATCAATATGGGAAACAGCAACAACGAAAGACCGCGGAGCACGTTGCCAGTCACCTTGAGACCCAAGCGACGATCACCGAACTCCGCGAATAGCCAGATCGCAGCGGTGTAGCTTAACATAGCCAAAAACTTCATCGCCGCTTGCCAGTCCGACCATTGCTTCGTCACCAACATCAATGAGGAACCCAACACAATCGACGCCCCAACAATGAGCATCCACTTGATGTTGGCAGGTTGGAAGAAACTATCGAAAAAGCGTTCTAGTGCGGATCGATGGAGGGGCATAACGGCAGGAGAATCGGGATCCGTCAACGCTTCTTGTAAACCTGCTCCGGTATTCTCGTTTTGGTTTGGAGGCGGAACGGAGAGCGGATCTGAGCGTGGATCCGGTAGTGGATCCGAAAGCAATTGCGTTGCTATCGTGTGCGTTGCCATCGTATTGTCCCTTGCGATGAGGAACCGGACCGCAGCTTACCCTAGTGCGTTGAATGATCCGGAACCTGTAATGCTTGGGGCCAATACAATTGCCGTGCCAGTCTGGAAAGAGAAACGACCAGAAAGATCGCAAACCACACCAGGATAGCGGTTTGCGATTTTGTTCTTTTTGTTTCGTCCAACGTGCAGGCCGAAAGATCTCGTCAATCTGCAGTTCTGTGACTGCGTCGTTCTGCAATCTTGGAACTGCACTGGAGGTACAGCGGAGCAGCGGAGCTGCTCTCATTTTACTTGGACTTCAGTTCA
>JANODW010000112.1:0-2681 GCA_031412875.1 Pirellula sp.
CGGCAACACGCGTCATCTTGTCGGAAGAAACCAAAGAATTAGTTCGGGTAGGCATCCCGGAAGCCTGGGCCCACCAACATTTCGATCGCGCCGGGAACAATTTCAAACTCGATGGGTACTTCGTCGATCACTTCTCCATCGAGAGTGAAACGCATTCCGGGAGTGGATAGCAACCGCAGTCTTTTGACCTGGCGAAAAACCACTTGTTGGCATTCCAGTAAACTCGAGAGAAGAGTCATGGAAGCGATTTCGATCATGTCTAGAAGATCGCCGTTTTTAACGATGATCACATCCAGCAATCCATCGGTTGGCGATGCCTGCGGTGCGATGAGAATGCGTCCGGCATTGGTGCGCCCGTTGGCAACCAAAACACCCC
The DNA here is from genome assembly GCA_031412875.1 of Pirellula sp. GTDB lineage: Bacteria > Planctomycetota > Planctomycetia > Pirellulales > Pirellulaceae > JBKCUI01. The sequence continues at coordinate 377 of JANODW010000112.1, forward strand.
AAGAGTCTACCTCCAACGTTTCATCGTCCATGCTCGCTTGGATTCGATAAGTCTTCATAGAACCGATCACTCCGACAGCGCCCCGAAGATAGCAAAGGGGCCCCCAAGTCGCTTTCAATTCGTCGGTCATCGATTCGCTTACTTCGACACTGTTTCCGCCAGCGGCTACATTTGCGAAAAACTGTTGGAAATCTGCCGAACGGATTTGGACGACGTCGATAGGGACGAATTGTCCCTCCTCCATCCACTCGATGACTTCTTGAGGATCGTCTGGGACAAGTAGTGTGCCGGCGAAGTCATTGGCTGTACCAACGGGAACGATAACAAGTTTTGGGCGTTGCTCCGCTGGAAGCCGCATGATGGCGTTCACTACCGCATTGACGGTCCCGTCTCCCCCTGCGGCTACAACCAACTCGCACTTATCGTCCGTCACTGCTTTCTGCACTTCGTCGTCGACATTGATATCGCGACTCATCCGCACAACCTTGGTCTGCTCGTTTCGCGTCATCTCCGCTAAGAGTCCTTCGAAGGCTGCCGATTTTCCTGATTTTTCATTTGATATGACGAGTCGCTTGGTCATTCTTTCTTTCCAACGTGTGCGCGAAATCCCTTTGTCCTCTAACCGCAACGGATTGTATTCAATGCCATACGGATAGTTAAATGATGCCGGTATGGCCGGTATCAAATACTTCGTATTTCAGGTGGAAAATAATTTTTCCGACAGTTGCATTGGACAGTTTGCGAAGCTAACGATTTGGTGCAAGTGTGGGATCTAGAGTGTGCGCGGTTGCGCTGTCCTTTCCCGCTTGCTCGTCGTTGCCAAGTGCTTGATATGCGTAGCTGCGGTTGAGAAATGCCCAAGCATTTTGAGGAGCAACTCGAATGACGCGAGTGTACTGTTCGACCGCTTCCTGGTACCGACCCGCAACATGTGCATCATACGCTTTGATACTTAGCCAGGTCGGGGACCATGGGCACCAGAATAGCAAGAGAATTGCAATCGCAACGACTATCCCCGTCATTGATCTTCCAAGGGCACGCCAAGGTGGGAGTACCGATGCGCCCGCGACGCAACTACCGAAGAGCAACCCCGAGAAATGCGCGGCGTTTCCAATATCGAAAATGTTAAATAGGGTTACCGCGAGGCATCCAAATAACCAAATAATGAAAAGCAAAATGGTGCTTGAATGGAGTGCCTCTTTGAACAATGGAAAAGAGCCGCGACTCAACCACATGAATCCAAAAACGGAATACACAACTCCAGATGCACCGATCCCAGAGCTGTCCGACAAAGCAAGTTGAAAGGCAGAACTGACAAAGGCCGAAGCTAAAATGAAGGACAGGAATAGAAAAGATCCAATCGTCCTTTCCAACCTGCTGCCCAGGACCCATAACCAGTACACGTTGCAAGCGACATGCCAAATCTCTGTGTGAACGAAGGCAGAAGTGACCAATGTCCAGAATTTTCCACGCCAAATAGATTCTGAAGGGTAAACTCCGAATCGTAAAAGTGTTTCCCACGAGGCCGGTTGGTTGGACGTCGCAATCGACACGCATATGCCGACGCAAATCAGGCAAGCAAGGCTTGTCACCAACGTGGACGCGATCGATTCCGGTTTAGCGTCACCAGTGATCGCCGGTTCTTTTGCACCCGCTGGTGCGTTTTCCTGTACGGGAAGAGAAGCTTCCGAGGAAATTGTCATTGGATTGAGATCCCAATCGGCTTAATGGGCAAAAAAGGCGTCCGGCAGTTTACGACATCCATCAGGCGTTCATGGATCGTACCGTATTCTCTCACTTGCGTCTTCCGGCCACAAGGTTCCGCTCTGAACCCGGGGCGCGGTCCCAAACGACAAACTCTAAAAATAGTCCTTTTCGTTTTATTTCACTCGAGCGCCCAAAAACCCTCGCTCTCGGGCCAAAGTTGAGAGACGGAAGCCTGCGGCTACGCTACAACGGTAGATTCGCAGTGGGTTCCGACCCTTATGAAGGCGAGCGGCAGGATCATTGCTACCGTAGAATGGGACCTTTGTCCCGTCCGTTTGTTCGTTCGGGACAATGGTCCCAAACTACGGCTGGTATGTTTCAGCCTGCCGATCGCCTAAATGCCAGCCAGCAACTCTGGCCCACCCCCCTTTTATGACGTATTCGCATGAATCGAACCAATAACAACGAATTATCTTTCAAGCAGGTACACAATCAAAATGGGGTGGGCCAGAGTTGCTGGCTAACATTTAAGCGATCGGCAGGCTGAAACGTACCAGCCGTAGGTTGGGACCATTGTCCCGAACTAACAAACGGACGG
>JANODW010000113.1:0-2124 GCA_031412875.1 Pirellula sp.
CCAACAAATTCACCGGCAAAGCGAAGACATAGGTCGAGGTGGCATCTTGCTGCACCAGCCCAAACTCAACAGGATCAAACAGTCGCCTATTGGTCTCTTCCAAAAAAGCGAGCAAAAAACCGAGCGGGATGCGCCGATGCCCCCCAATGGTCCGGTCCGTCCGTATTTCTCCCCGATCGCACCATCGCTTCACCGACGACTCACTGACTTGAAGCGCAGCAGCCACCTGCCGGGGGGTGTAAATGTCTTCCAAAACAACTCCTAGTGGGCGATCAAAAGAGGATTGAGAGTCAGGTGAATGAACGATTTGACTGTATATGAACGATTTAAAACGATACTGAAGTAATATAAATAATGCTACCGATTCGGTTTCCGCGGATTTTTTGAGTCCCGAGAAACCCTCCCTTTGTGATTTATTCCTGAACTCTAGCTTAATTTCCAGGGAATTCCAATCTAGTGCATGTACGCACCATTACTTGTCGAGTGCACGGGGCTCAAGTATAAATCCAAAAATGAACGATTTAAACGAATCTGGATTGAGTTGTCTAGCGAACAACCTTGGGTACGGTCTGCCAGTGCGCCCTTCGGCGTAAATCGTGCTCAATCAAATTACCCGAATGGAGTTTGCCATGATTCAAGCCACCGAAAACTCGACTAGACCCTCGAAGAGAGCAGCCAAGAAGGATCCGCAGACCAGCCCGTCGCCAAGCAAGTTGACGCGAACTTTTCGGCGTAAGGGGGTGGAAGGAGCGTTTATTCATTTCATGCAGTTGATGACAGCGGAGCCGAGTTCTGTTCGCGAGACCGAGCTAGCGTTCAAAAAGATCAAGGCCACGGCGATCGAATTTATTGAAAGCGATACATTTTTTGAATCGACTTCGGAGGGGAAGATTTTAGGGGATCATTTCCTCGGGACCGAGTTCGACGAGGTAGTATCCAAGGCAGTCAAGGCTCCTTCGTTGCCGGCCCATTTGGCGCGGTTGTGCGAAGCGAAGCTCTTAACTCCGGATGAGGAAAAGAGTGTTTTCAACCGCATGAACTACTTGCGATTCAAAGCGGACTCGCTCAAGAAAAAGATGGAGCAGCCGGACGCTTGGACCATACGTCGCATCGAGTGTTTGCTCAAGGCGGCGGATTGGTATCGCGATTGGATTGTGAAGTCAAACATGCGATTGGTGATTTCTATTGTTAAGAAATTCGTCAATCCGCAAAATGGTTTTGATGATTTGCTGAGCGACGGCATTGTGGCATTGATCCGTGCGGTGGACAAATTCGACGTTGGGTTGGGATTCCGATTTAGTACGTATGCGACTCAGGTGGTCCGTCGCAACACGTATCGGAGCGTGATGGAAAAGCAGAAAGACAGGCAGCGGAATTTGGGCAGCATCCACGAGAGTGGGCTGGACATCAGCGATGAGCAGAAGGAGTCGTCGATGAGCGAGCAACGTTGGCACGAGTTGCGATCTCGGTTGACATTGATGTTGGAGCATCTTGATCGACGAGAAAAGTTCATCATCCGCGCTCGTTTTTCTTTGGGTGGACATCGACGGATCCAAACACTACAGCGGCTTGCGGATAAACTAGGGGTCTCCAAAGAGCGAATCAGGCAACTTGAAAAACGCGCGTTAGACAAGTTGCGAGGAATGAGCGAAGCCATAACTCTCCCCGAGGCCGAAATGTAGTTCATGCCAACTTTCTCCTATTCGTCGTTGATGCCCTGCGATCGACAAGATCTGTTTCAGTACCATGCCAATCCAGGCGCACTCAATCGATTGATCCCTCCTTGGGAAAGCCTTCGCGTTGAGCAGCGGAGCGATTCTTTGGCAGTCGGTTCGGAAGTGGTGCTTGTCCAATCATTGTTTGGGGTTCCAGTGCGTTGGCGGGCAAGGCACACGGAGCTTCACCCGCCTGAGAGTTTTCAGGACATCCAGCTTTCTGGGCCCTTTAAGGTTTGGGTTCACGATCACCATTTTGAGAGCGGTGACGATGGACAATCCGTCCTTTCGGATAGGGTCCGATTCGAGATGAAATTTGGCTTGCTGGGTAGCATCGGATTGCCGGTCGTGGATCGCAAGCTCGATGCGATGTTTGCTTATCGTCATAGGACCACGCATGCCGACTTGC
>JANODW010000114.1:0-6013 GCA_031412875.1 Pirellula sp.
GGCGACCACTGCGACGACCATCAGATCCTTAATCGCCCCAGTGCCTAAAGCCATAAAGAGATATCCGAGTTGACTGACCGTCGAGTAAGCCAATACCCGTTTGAGGTCGCTTTGGAAGAGTGCCATCCAAGCGCCAATAAACGCGGTGATTCCACCCAACCATGCAACCGTACTCAACACCGCAGGTGTGAGTTCGAGCAGTGGCGACAGCCTCGCCATGAGATAAACCCCAGCCGTTACCATCGTCGCGGCGTGAATCAATGCCGAAACAGGAGTCGGTCCCTCCATCGCATCCGGCAACCAAACATGGAACGGAAACTGCGCTGATTTTCCGATCGCACCAATCATCAGCAAGAAACCTATAGTGGTGAGTAACTCCGGATACTGGGTCGCCAAGAACGGCACTGCATTGAAGATATTATCGAAATTCAATCTCGCGAAAAAACTCGATGCGGAACCTTCCACATGCCCCACCGCATAGGCCAACAGCAAAATACCCAACAAGAACGCACAGTCGGCCACACGGTTTACCAAGAATGCCTTGGTGGCCGCCCGGGCAGCGCTCGGCTTGCGGAACCAAAACCCAATCAGCAGATACGAACAGGTCCCGACACCTTCCCAAAATGCATAGAGCATCAACAAATTATTGGAGAGCACCAGCATGGTCATGGAAAATACGAATCCACAAAAGACCGCATAGTATCTCGCATACCCTGGATCGCCATGCATGTAATCGCGCGAGTAGATTGCGATCATGGCTGAGATGCACGTCACTACCGCCAGCAATGACAGGCACAACGTGTCGACCTTGAGCGAGATATCCAGCGTCAAACTGCCTACGTTCAAGTAACGGTAGCCCTCGAACACAGCTCCCTTCTCTCCTTGGGCGCCAAACACAATCAAACAGATCGTAAACAATGCCGCAAATAGGAGCGAAATGATCGCGGGCAAGTGCGCAATTTTGCGGTCGCCTCGAAACGCCATGATCGCACAGGTGATACAACCTGCTAGTGGCGCTAACGGAACCATCCAGGCAAAGAGACTAAGCATGGGTGCCAGCCTCCAACGAATTTGCTTTCACGCTTTCACCATTTTCGCTCGAATGCGAATCGAAATTGGCCGAAATGGGTCGCGACAATGGATCCAATCCGGCGGGGGTTAGTTTGGGGAATTCCATTTCTTGTTCGTTGAGCGTTTGTGGCTCCTCCGCGACCTTCGGGACCAACGTTTCGCTCAGTTCGTCCCATGCTGCAACGTCGAGTGTCGCTTTGCGTCGATAAAGCGAAACCACCAATGCGAGTGCAATGGCTGCTTCGCAAGCCGCGATCGTTAAAACCATGATGGCCAAAATCTGTCCCTGATAGTTTTGGTGATGACGCGAAAAGGCAATGAGATTGACACTCACTCCCGAAAGCATCATCTCCAACGAGAGAAACATCAGTATCAGAGAGCGACGCGTTAAAAAGCCGACCATTCCAATAATGAAAAGAACCCCACCAAAGACCAATAAGTTCTGCGTGATGATTTCGTTCACGATGCATTCTCCGTAGTTCGCTGAGCAAGCGCGATGGCTCCGATGGTCGCCACCAGCAATACCGTGCCAGCAAGTTCTACCGCAATTAAGTAATCCGTATACATCGAGCGACCAAGCCCGGCTGTCGACTTGGGTACGAACCGAAGGGATGGGTCGATCGCGTCCAGCTTTTGAGCGGCCGCTTTGCCCGCTTCGGTGCTCAAGTTATCGGGCAAATCCGCAGAACTGAGTGCTCGCGTGGCATCGACCCGCACCGGACTCATGGCGTTTACACTCGTTACGCAAATGGTGATCGTCGCCAACAGAATCGCGCCGATCGTTGCTGCGACCACGGGCTTGTTGAGCTGGATGTCGTAATTGCTCAATTCTGTTTGCTGAGCAAACATCAGCACGAACAAAAAGATAATGATCGTGGCTCCCGCGTAGACAATCATGGTCGCGGCCGCAACAAACAAAGCCGATTGCATGAACAGTACCCCACAGACAGAGAGCACTGCTGTAGCAAATCCCAGCGCCGAATAAACAGGTTCACGGGCCACTAAAAACCCGACCCCTCCAGCGGTCGCAACGGCGCAAAAAACCATCAAGATGGCAGAATCCAACGTCCAGGGGATAAATCCAACGGTCATGCAAAGAGAGAACGCCAACGCCATCGCGCCACCAAAAATCGCGGCCCGCGATTTCACGATTCCATGTTGCAACAGGACATAACCGACTGCACCCAGCACAATCGGAATGACCATCGCCATCGTCCAAGTGCTGGTCCAGGCAGACAGGTCTTCCGAGGGAACCGAATCAACCTCTTGAACCGCTGCCTCGCCCACCGACTGCGCAAACAGAGGGAATGGGCGTAGGAACTCGGCTAGACTGGACATCGAATGCATGGGATTGAGTAGATTCATTTCGAACTCGGATAAGTGGTTAGACTAACCATGGGTGCCACGACCTGGCGGGGGCGGACCTTGGGATGCGGTTGCCGCTTCGACCGCTGCCGGGCCTAACGCACCCCGATTGGTCCGCACAGGATCCTTGCCCGTTTTAGAGGTTTCATCAAAAACGGCCAGCAACTTTTCTTTATCAAAAATGAGTTCCTTGCGCGTGTAGCCCGTGAGGTCATAGATGCTTGTCAGTTCGATAGCATCCACCGGACACGCTTCCTCGCACATACCGCAGTAGATGCATCGAAGCTCGTCGATCGTGAATGTTTGCGGGAACTTGTCTCTGTCCTTCCAATGCGGGTCGTCCTTGGGTGCCGGTGCAGCGATGATCTCGATGCAGTTTGCCGGACAGGCGGTCTGGCACATGTAGCATGCAACACACTTCACTCGGCCCTCTTCATCCCGATTGAGCCGATGCACTCCGCGATAGTTTCCTGGGATCTCAGGCTCGACTTCGGGATACTGCCGCGTCGAATTGGTTCCCGAAAAAGCATGACGCAAAGCGGTCGCTAGACCGGACGCAATGGCCGGCAAATACATGGCTTCCATCCAGCCAAGCTTGGGCTCATCGCCCCACTTTACTGTTTTAGGCTTCTTGGTTGTCATATGGCGCTCTCTGTAAAATTCAGGTCGGTCGCAGGTCGGCCTGCAGAACGGGGGCGATTGATCGTAGACTGCAGATGGCGTGCGCTGATCATCGATCCCGCTACGAGAAACAACGCAGTGAATGCCAGGTAATGCTTGGGCAAGTCCAAAGTTAGCACGATGGCAACGCAAAGGAAATTGAGCAGCGCCAGCGGGATTAAGCCTTTCCAAGCCAACCCCATCAATTGATCGAAGCGAAATCTCGGCAACGACCATCGCAGCAGCATGATAAAGCAGACAACGAGGCCGACTTTGGAAACCAAGACAAATGTTCTCAGCAACATGCCGCCCAAACTCGCGTCGACGGGACCGGTCAAACCAGGGAAATGCCAACCCCCAAAGAACAGCAGGGCCGTGAGGAAACTCACCGTCACCACGTGTGTGTATTCGGCCAGAAAAAACAATACAAACTTGATGCCGCCGTATTCGGTATGAAAACCACCCACAAGTTCCTGCTCGCACTCGGCCAAGTCAAAGGGAAGCCGATTGGTCTCTGCCAGCGCGCTGGTGAAAAACACGAGCAAAGCCAACGGTTGCCAAAACACATTCCAATCCCAAAACGCGCCCCCTTGCGCCGCAACGATTTGCTCAATATTGAGCGAACCGGTGGCTGCGATCACCCCAATAATGGACAGGCCAAGCGGGATCTCATAACTGATGAATTGAGCACAGGATCGGATCGCTCCATAAAGCGAGTATTTGTTGTTCGAAGCCCATCCGCCCAAAATGATCCCGTAAGCCGAAAGGGAACTGATGGCGATCATCATCAAAATTCCGATGTCGATGCCCGGTGCGACAATGTATCGAAACCCTTCGGTGTACTCCGTCGGGACCGGACCAAACGGCATAACGACCAAGGCGAACATCGCAGTCATCAAGCTAAACGTCGGCGCGATAAAATACAAAAACGTATAGACGTGGTCCGGTATCACTTGCTCCTTAAGGAAGATCTTGATCCCGTCCGCGATCGCTTGGAAAAGTCCAAACGGCCCGACGCGATTCGGCCCGACACGATCTTGTACATAAGCGGCCAGCTTGCGCTCGATAAACGTCGAGTACAAACCGATCACGGGAACAAACGCGAGGATGACGCCGATCGCTCCAAGGGTTGGCCATAACGTCGGCCAAATCTGCTTGAGGTAGTCGAACATGAAAATGTTTTTTAGTTAGTGGTGAATAAAACGCATTGCTGGAACATGCCAGACGCAGTTGGCTACTAGGAATAAACAGGCTCTCGCGCTACGGAGATCTTGACTCCGTTTTCACCGAGATCTCCCACCGCCAGGGCCGACAACGCGGGCACCGTTTTGCCGATCTCCTTCCGCAGGGTCATGGCGTTGTACAAACCTTTGCGCTCCGACAATTCCATCAGGATACGGCCGTCTGCTCGGGCATCACCCGGACATCGAATCGCTCCATGGGCCGACTGTGCAAGCCCTGAATGATTGACGTAGGTTCCGTCTCGCTCTGCAAAGGTTGCAGATGCAAGCACGATATCTGCCCGCTCACTTAGCGGGGATGCAAAAATATCTTGAACGATCAGCAACGACGGCTTACCGACTGCCCGATCGATCGCTTCGGTGACCCAACCCACGTTGTATCCACCGACAAAGTACCAAGCGGTGGCGTCGGCCTTCGCAGCCGCTTGTTCCACGGTATGGACCTCTCCTTCGAAATGGCGCAGAACGGCTTCGACTCCCAAGCGGTTTGGACACTTCTCGGAACGGATCGTAAATTTGACTTTGTCTTCCGAGGGCGATTCGCCTTTGGGCCCCTTGGGGTATTTGTCGTCGCTGCCCACGACCGGGATGCGACCTAGAACCAATCTCACTTTCTTGTCCAAGCTCTTTAAGAAACTTGCCAAGAGGTACGCTTCTTCGACAGACATAAAGGGAGAAAAGACGGCGACAAAACCGCGTGCATCCGTCTTCACCGCTTCTTTGATTTTGGCTCGGGCGATCGCCAAAGCATCGATCCATGGGTCGGCGAAATTCAGATCGCCGACACCCGCTGCGGTTGCTTTCGATGATTTGTTGGAGCCGTTGGCGCCATTGGAAGCAACCATCGCTGAGAATGCATCGGAGAGCTTTGGCCTTTGAAGGCGACGTTCGTCATGAATGTACTTGAAGCCAAAACGGCCTTCGTCGCACATAAAATGCCCTTGAGCAAGCGGGTTGTCGCGAGGCCGCAATCGGTAGACTTTATCCTCATTTTGATCGACGTGGATGCTGCAACCGGTGGCGCAATTGGTGCAAACACTGTTCGCGCTTTTAAGCCACCAAACACGTTTCTTGTACAGGAAATCCTTGCTGCAAAGGGCGCCGACCGGACACAAATCGACCACGTTTCCTGCCAGCTTGTTATTGCAAGGCGTGTCTGGGAAAACATCGATCTCTTCGTGGCTACCGCGATTGGTCACTTGAAGCTCCGCGGTACCGCTGATCTCGCGAGTGAAACGCACGCATCGAGTGCACATCACGCAACGATCGGTAAAGAGCGCTATCTGCTCGCCAATATGGTACTTGTCCATCCGCTGCAGCTTGGGCTCATCCAATCGGCTTACCGGATTACCGTACTTGAACGTGTAGTCTTGTAGGTAACATTCGCCCGCTTGATCGCAGATCGAACAATCCAGGGGATGATTCAACAGCAGCAGTTCGAGGGTCATTTGCTGAGCTGTTTTGACCTTGTCCGAATCGGTTCGAATAACCGTTCCCTCTTTGATCGGAGTCTGGCAACCAGGAACCAGTTTTGGCCCCATGACGATCGTGCCGTCTGGCTTCTTTTCACCTACCTCCACCAAGCACATGCGGCAGGACGCCACGACCGACAATGCTTCGTGCCAGCAATAGTGAGGGATTTCGACGCCAGCCTTGCGGGCCGCGAGGATACAATT
>JANODW010000115.1:0-5908 GCA_031412875.1 Pirellula sp.
CAAAAGCTTGCCTCGATGCCGCCTGAAACGCGAAGCGATCTTGGGGCGGACTCCGTGTGGCTCGGCACGCTGGACTTCGCGGTAAAGAAACTCGAATTTCGTGTTCGGGTCTATTCCAGTCCTCCCTTTGGCATAGAGTCCGCGCCAAGGTTTCTGTTCGATTCGATCACGCAAAATGTTTCTGGGATTCCTGTCCAGTTCACCGGCGGCCCGGGTGGCAAAACCACCTGGGAAATGAAGTCGATCGGGGCCAAATTCATCGGCGAGTTCAATGAATCGAGGGATGAATTGGACGGCCGGTATATCCAGAATTCCCAACCGCTCAAGTTGGTATTCAAACGGCAGCCCGGGGAGCGTAAGGAGCAAGAGCAAGAGACCAAGGAAAAAGAGAAAGAGAAAGAGAAAGAGGCCAAGGAGCCGCGCGTAGCCGATTCGAACAAAGAGATGCGCCCGAGCGAAAAGGCCGAGCCGGCTCCGACCGCAAAACAATCGCGAGCTCCTCAGTTGGAAAACCCATTGCCGACAGCAGAAGCGAACAAATCGACGGCGAACGCCGCTGCGCTTGAAGTCCTGGAGCCGCGTTCGATCGCTCCAACAATGGAAACACACGCGAGCGAATTCTACCTTGAGGTGCCGTTTGAAGTCGCAGTGGGGGACAAACCGAAGAAGGCAAAGGGAACCGACAACCAGGAGTCCGGCGTGAAATTGGCCGGTACGATCACCATTCCCAAACAAAAAAACAAAGAGGCAGCGCGCACGTTTCCTGCAGTCGTGATGCTTACTGGCAATGGGCCTCATGACCGCCATCAGACAATCGGTCGGCATCGTGCCTTTCAAACGATTGCACGCTTTTTGGCCGAGAACGGGATCGCTTCTCTGCGCTATGACGATCGGGGAGTTGGACAGAGCACTGGTGACTACTGGAACGCAACGTCAGAGGATTTTGCCAAAGATGCTATCGCCGTTTGGAAGCATGCGAGGAGTCTTACCGAACTGGATCCGACCCGGATTGGAATATTGGGACATAGCGAGGGTGGAATGGTTGGTACGATGGCCGCCGTTTGGGAGCCGGAAATTGCATTCTTGATTCTGCTGGCGCCACCGGGAGTGAATGGTTCCGAACTTTTGAAATCGCAGATCGATCGCATTTCGGAAATGCAAGGGATGACCGAGGCGGATCGCAAAGTCACGATGGCATTGCAAGGTCGATTGCAGGAAATCGCGGCAGGTTACTTTTCGGATGAAAAAGCGATGCGTCGCGACATCCAGTCCGCCATCCGGGAGAGTTGGGAGGGACTCAAAGAGATCGCGAAAGCCCAAGACCCCCATTCCGACTTGGACAAATTAAAGAGCGATCTAACCGCTCAAATTGAAGGGCAGTTTCAACAGCTTCGATTGCCTTGGTACCGGTTCTTTTTGAATTACGATCCTTGTCCGAACTGGATGATGATGCGCTGCCCGACGCTTGCGATGTGGGGTAGCAACGACTTGCAGGTTTTGCCCGAACGGAACCTTAAACCATTGAAGGTAGCATTGGATCGCAATCCCGAATTGGACGCTCAGTTAACGATTGTACCGGGCCTCAATCATATGCTTCAGGCCAGCGTCGCAGGTCTTCCAGAAGAATACGAAGGGATCGAGGAGGATATTTCTCCGACCGCGCTCAGTCTGATCGTAGATTGGGCGAAGAAGCATGGCCTGTTGGACAAGTAAAACAGTTGCGTCGTGTTTTGAAACCGAGCGGTGCGGAGCTGCACTGCGCGTTTTGCTTTTGGGGCTTGGAATCTAATTTCACTGGCGCAATCGCTAATGGCCGAATAGTCGATTGTTGCAAACTCTGTTTTTGCGGTGGAAACCTTAGTCTGATTTGGAATGGCGCCGAATCGTGGGTTAACCTTCCAGCGGTCTATGCCTGGAGATTCCTCGCAGGGCTAAAGAGTGCGCCCGATGCAAGCGCACCGTCTTTAATACGGAGATCGATAGCGAGGTAGCTATCGATGCTATGGATAGGATTGGAAACAACGGATGTTCCAAAATCAGAGCACATCGAAAAAAGCGATCCATGCGAGCGGTCCAACGTTCTGCATGGCCCGTTCGTTTTGGTCGATTGCTCAGCTTGGGAGTGTCGCATGGACGGCTCTCCTCCTTCTCGCTTCGGTTTTTGCAACGGGTTGCCAAACCCTGTCTCTGCCCGCGATCGATCCGACCGGCAATCGGATCTTTTCGAACGATTTCACCAAATTGGTGGATCCGCATGATCCGAACAACGGCTATCCATCCACGCAACCCGCATTTCAGCAACCTCCCAACCCACCCGCTTGCATTCAAGGAAAAGATGGAAGTCCGAAGAAACTTTGCCAAGGTTGTTTGTCCGGCAAAGGGTGTTTGGCAAAACGCAAGGAAGCCGAAGAAATACGGGGACGGTGTGGACAACTGCTGCTGACTCCACTGAGCATCGTCGCGCCTGTGGGCGGGGAAGTCATCTTGCTGGCGGGCATATGCGGTAAAGATGAGTACTTGGTTACCAACGAACCGATCGAATGGATGTTGTCCCCCAAAAGCGTTGGGGAATTTGTAGAGGTTGGGGACGACACGAAGGGACAACGACGATCCTTTTGGAAAAAAGAGGATGGACCCAAAGTGGAAAAACTCGGCGTCGATTTCGCACGAGGGCGTACAAGTCGCGAAGCGGGAAACATTACGCGCGGAACGGCCAATACGGCAGACGATCTGCCTATCCGAAAAGGACAGACTTGGATCAGTATTACCAGTCCATCCGAAGGGGTTTCGAAAGTGACGGCCTTGGCACCCGACAGCGATGTTTGGGACCAACGCCGACAGACGGCAACCATCTATTGGGAGGATGCCGCGTGGGACTTTCCTCAGCCGCAGGTTCTCAACAGCGGCCAAGTGGCAAGCCTGATTACCAAAGTATGGCGATCGGAACGAACCATTGGCGCCGAGGGTTGGGAAGTCCGATACCGTGTGCTAAATCCAGAAATAGCGAACTTCATCGTCAATGCAGGCAACGATTACTCTCCCGTTGTAAAGGCGATCGTAGATCAAAACGGAGTAGCAAAGGTAGACATGCAGATCGCCGCCTTGCCAAATGGTCAGATCCCACGCGGTACTGCAATGATCGAAATCCAAGTGGTGCGGCCGGCCCGTTCCAGCGAGAATATTCCGGAGTTGATATTGGCGATGGGGACGACCTCGGTCACTTGGACAGCCCCGCAACTCCAACTGCAAATCGGAGGTTCCGAAAACGGAGTGCCTGGACAAATCCTCAGTTACTTTGCATCGGTAGCGAATATCGGAGATGTGGATGCAGAGAACGTCAGGATAACCGCCACGTTTCCGCCGGGGTTGGCTTTGCAATCCACGAGCATTCCGCCGACCACGCAAACCCCCAACTCCGTTACGTTTGGACCCGCTCCGCTGCCCCTTCGCAACGTGACCGACGTCAGCATCAATTTAATCGCCAATGCGGGAATGAACGCGGAAGTTAAATTCGACGTCAGCTATTTTGCGCAAGGCAGGGAGATACAGCAGACGCAATCGAGACGCCTCCTTGTCCAACAACCTCAGCTCAACTTACGTGTCGTTCCTCGACCAGAAGCCATGCAAGTGGAATTGGGCAACGAAGCAACGTTTGACGTTATCGTCGAGAATCTGGGGCGAGAGACTCTCAATGACTTAACAATCGTTTTGCAAAGCGACCCCGGGCTGCAGTCTCCCAGGGACAACCGGAACACAGCGGTTTACGCGATCGGTATTTTGCGACCAGGCGAACCGTCCCCCAAGATTACCGGAGTCTTCCGCGTCGAAAAAACCGGGAATCTGTCAGTCATCGCGACCGCGCAGGCGTTGGGGCAAACGATCGCTTCCTCGCAACCCGCGACGATCACAGGGTTGCCTACGACACCGAAAACGCCTTCGTTAAAACTTCAGATAAACAGCGATCTGCCAAACCCTCCCGTCGTTGCTGTCGGTGGATTGATCAATACCACGTTCACGATCTTCAACACAGGTCCGGTGCCGCTTCGCAACCCCGTCATTGCGATGCAGCACAGCGCCAACGTACGCGTGAAAGCGCTCAGCGATCGCTATGACTACAACGATTCTCGGCAGCTAGCTCAGTGGCGGTTGCAACAAGAAATAGGGGTAGGCCGTAGCTTGGAACTGCAAGGCCGATTCGAAGCGACCGCGGCAGGTGCCCAAGGGTCAGTCATGGTCTCGGTGGATTGCGAAGGGGTCGCGGATCGGCAATCGGTAGTGTTTGACATCGTGAACGGACCATCAAACAGCAATGTTATGCCCCCGTCAAATACCAACAGCCCGCCTGGCTCGAACTCATCCGGGGTAATGCAAAAACCTGCTCTTTCCCTGAACGATGCGGAGGAACCGCGATTGAGTGTGACGATCCAACCCGTTACCAATGCCATCCGCGTAGGCGATGTTGGAACCTATGAAATCCGAATCGAGAATTTGGCAAACAAGCCCGACCAACGCGTCTCATTGAGTTTCCTGATGCCCCCTGGTTCCAGTTTAGAGTCTATTCGGGCCAAGCAGTTGCAATGGAAGGTCGCCAGCAACGAACGCCAAATCGACTTGGAACCGATCAAGTATTTTAGGCCCAACGACTCCTTTTCGTGCGTCATCCAACTAAAACACAAGGAGCCTACGGTGAGCGAACTGATTGCTTCGGTAACCAGTATCGGCCAAACCAAACCGGTATCCAAAAGTCTGCCCATCCGGGTTCTCGAGCGGTAGCGCGAAGGAGATACATGTGAGGGAAGCTTCGATTGAGGAAGCATGCGAATTCATTCGCAGTCGTTCCAAGGGGATCCGTCCTCATATCGGATTCGTGTTGGGCAGTGGACTTGGGATGCTTGCAGATCGCATTGAGAGCGACTGTCGCATTCCTTATCGCGATATCCCGGGCTTCCCAGAATCTCGCGTGGTCGGCCATGCAGGAAATCTGGTTCTGGGTCATTTGAGCGGAACTCCCGTCGTCGCCATGCAAGGCAGAGCGCATCTCTACGAAGGCTGGACAGGCGCGCAAGCAACCTTCCCTCTCCGATGCATGCATTCGTTAGGAATCGAGTCGTTGATCGTGTCCAATGCATCGGGAGGAATCAATCCGCGTTTTGTGAGTGGGCAAGTGGTAGTGATCGACAACCACATCGATTGGATGAATCGCACTGGGATCAGTATTGAGGAAGCAAAGGAGGGGAGTGCAGCCTATGGATTAGCACATCGTGTCGGCAATCCCTATGATCCCCAATGGATACACTTAGCCGAGCAACACGCGATCCAGTTAGGATTTGCACTTTCGCGGGGAACTTATTTGGCAACGCTTGGTCCCAATTACGAGACCCGGGCCGAGTATCGCATGTTTGCGAAACTGGGTGCGGATATGGTAGGCATGAGTACCGTTCCAGAAGTCTTATTAGCGAATCAATTGGGGATTCGCGTGTTGGCCTTTTCGATAGTGACGAACGTTGCCACGCCAGACGTGCAGTCGGCAACCGACCACCAAGAAGTTTTGGATTGGTCACGTCATGCGCAGAGCCAACTGGTTCCACTGATCGAGAGTCTGATGAGAAGCATTGCCACTAAACAGCCTTAACCGGCCATTTGGTAGGTCGCTTTTGCCGAAAGCGACCCCGCACCGCGCATAATCAGGATTCGCCCAAAAATTTTGGTAGAGCGGATATGTTTTAGTTTAGTCCTTTCAGACTTCCGAACACTGTTTCGATACCATATCAAACCCTGAACGAACTTCAGACGTTTCCCCGTCGGCATCTTTGCTTTGATTTTGGACTTAAGAAATGCGAATGGCCATGCGTTTCGTCGAAGTCCCAACTGAACGGGTCCTTGATCCCATGAAACCTTGCCAGTGAGA
>JANODW010000116.1:0-9927 GCA_031412875.1 Pirellula sp.
GCAGCGACAGCGAGTGCTCGGAATTCTCAACACCTTCCTGCTCGATATCGAGCGGGGTTTGGCCAATGTCCCAGGAAGCGCGGCGGTTCAACGCAATGTCTTAACGACGGTGCTCAATAAGCTCGGTGAGATTTCCAATGAGTTTGCGGATGACCAAGTTAACATGAGCAATGCGATGGCGCTGATGGATCTTGGAGATCTTTTTTCGAGGGTCGGAATCAAAGGCCTCCAGCTCGATTTCCCGCATTCGCATTTATTGAAACCCTCGCCGCTCGATGCGGCCAGCGAAATGTATGCCGAAGCGCTTGCGATAGCCATGCATTCGATGCCCGAAAGCAACAGAGATTCACGCCAGCTCATTGCGACCATCAAGCAGAAGCAAGCAGAGATCCTTCGGCAAACGGCGAGGACTCCTGAGGCGATTGTATTGCTCGAGGACTCTTTGGCCATGCGTCGGGTGCTGCTTGCGGAATCCCCCGAGTCTCGCGAGATGGCATTGGACGTTGTGGTTAGCGTCGACTTTCGAGGCCAAATCTATCTTCAGGACGGTGACTTTACGCGCGCACGCGATGCGTTTGTTGAAGTTCAATCGATTCTTGCGAGATTGTCGAACGAATGGCCATACGACTGGGAAGTCAAGCGTCGCCTCGGTATCGCCCTCTCGCGGATCGCAGATGTCGCCGTTCATGACGGAAATCTTGATCTAGCGACCCAACTCTACAATCAAGATAAAGCGATCGCGACGGAACTGGTTCAGAACAGCCCGGAGAACCTTACCGCCAAGCGGGATTTGTGCACATCCTGGGATCGGATCGGGAACATTTCCGCACAGCGAGGGCAATTGGACCAAGCGATGGTTTCCTATCTCGAATCGCGTCGACTGAGAGAAGAGCTGCGAGCTGCCGAACCTACCCATTCCAAAACGAACCAAGAGTTGTTCGTTTCCTATATGAAAGGAGGGGACACGCGGATGCTAATGAAAGACGTCCCCAGCGCTCAAGCCGACTATGAAAAGGCCCTTTCCCTCGCCGAAGAACTCGCTCAGTTGGACCCGCAGAACGCAAACGCCAAGCGGTTTCAGTCCATGTCCGCGGAGGTGCTTGCCGACGTTGCCATCGCTCAAGAGAAGTTGGACGATGCGCTGGGGTATGCAAAAAAATCATTAGCGATTAGCTTGGAATTAGTGGCGAAAGACCGCACCGATGGACAGATGCAGCGAGATCTTCTCCTTTGCTATGCGAAAGTGGCCAAGGTACTTCTTGCCAAAAAAGAATTCGATACTTGCCTGATGCAATTAGAGTTTGCTCGTCAAATAGCTCGTACGGCGTACGATCGACACCCGGAGTCGCTTCAGTCGATCAAGGACTATAGTGTTATTCTGCTACGAATGGCAGAAGCACATCTCGAGTCAGGCGACGCATCCGCTGCAGCAACGCATTCCGAAGCCATGGTGATGCTTCTCGAATCCATTCCAGAGTCCAACCGTCAAGACGCGACGACTCGAAGACGTCTAGCCAATGCCATAACACTTTCAGGACGAGCGCTGGTGGAACTGCGCCAATTTGAAAAAGCTCGTGATGCTTTCGAACGATCGCGGTCGATGACGTTAGCGATGATCGAAGCGAACATGCGTGTCGAACAGATGCAACTGGACCTATCTGAAATCGATCTGCTGCTTTCCCAATTGGCGATACGAGAATGACCGCGACCGAAAGAACCAAAGTTGGTGTCTTCCTGACGCCAACTTGGTAAGAGCTAATGAATTGAAACATCTATGGCGGCAGATCGAAATCCGTTCGAAAGGCTACCAAGAATCTATCCACTGCGAACGCACATACTACCGCTGATCCTCCAAGCAATCAACCTGGATATCGCATTTGGACGATAAGGCTTTCCCTACAAGCATGGTCGGGTGGAAGTTGGGTTGAAGTCGGGACATAGTAGTTGCATGGGTCCGCCAATGCTGTGCCCTTGGCCTCGGTTTTGAAATGCGATAGGATACCCCGCCGGGTTTGCAATTCCATTTTCTGAGGCCGATCATGCTGTGCGCATGCGCTGATTCACTATCCAAAGCCTTGTCGGTTTTAGGACCTGTCGGTTTAAACGCAAAGGCTGCTGGCAGTTTATCCGCTGCGTTAAACGCAGACGCAAAACTGTCGGCCGCGGCCAATGCTGCGGCGGTTGCCCAAGCGTCCTTAGGAGCCAGCGCTGCTCTCAGTGGAAACCTTGCTGCAGCAGCCAAAGCGAGTGCGAATCTCGCCGCAATGGCCAACGTGAATGCGCTCGCCACGTTTTGTCTCAATGTTAAAGGAGGGTTTGGAATCGACCTGGGTGGGTCTGCTGCCCCGGCAGAACTCTCGGACTTAATGAATTCGCTTGTCAAAAACGCTTGGAACAAAACCCTTTCTAAGTTTCCTGTCGACGCGACTCCAAAATTAAAAGGATTGGCCGATCTCGCATCCTGCATGGACGCATCCGCTGCGCTGGGTGTGAATCTCTTAGGACCCAATGCACAAGCGAAACTAAATGCCGCGGTAGCTGCGTCGGTCAAAGCCAATGCGGCCATGGAAGCAAAAGCCAGTGCGGCGTTGGGACTATCGGCAAGCGCCACGGCGAGCTTGTCCTCCAACGCAACCGCCGCTGCGTCAGCCAATGCAACACTCAAAGCTGCCTTCAACGCAAGTTTAGGATTTGGCATCGGTGCAGGCGGGCTCGGAGAGTCACTGAAATCCGTTAATGCAAACATGGCTGCCTTGCCAAACTTTGGTGCTGCATTTTTGCAGGAGCAAGTCCAAAAGTTGCTAGACCTTTTAGATGCATTGGGGGCCATTAAACGCAATCTCAATGTCGATCTCACCGTTCCCGGAGCAGGCAAAAAGCTGGATGAAGCGATCTCCGAAACAAGAGAAAAAACCGAACAAAAGATCCACGAAAAATCATTGAGCGAATCTCAAAGCAAATCTGTTTCCGAGTCGAAAGACTCAAACCAATCCTACGCTGAACAACAAAACTACGCCGAAGCGCTTGAGTTTGCCCAGTCCCAGGATTTCAACAAAATCTATGGCAAGGGGGTTCCGGGAGTACCCAAGTTGGCAAATCTCTTAGCCACTCTGGCAAACCGATTGTTAACAGAAACCGGTATTCCCATGGCGGAAAGGGCCCCTTGCGGGATGGCATGTATGTTCATCCCATTCATGCCCCCGATGTGCTTGTGCCCGAAAGTCAAAACAGAATTGCCCAAGCTCCCGGCGTTGAAGTTCGATAAGAAGGGCCCGAGCCTTCCAGTGTCGCGGCTGAAATCGCAGTGATTCTTACCAAGTCCTCACCGGACGGCTTGTGCCGCGCCGCTTAAGGGAATGCCATTGGGTGAGAACCGTTGGTAGTGTTACAATTCACTTCGCGGTCCATGTCTGAACAATCCTAGGGTTGAAAAGACCTCGCTGTGAGAACCGGCTTATTAATCTAGTAGGGAACCTATTGTGCTGTGTATTTGTGCACTGAAAGTTGCTGAGTTCAATCAGCGAGTCGCAGCCCTCAATCAAAACTTGAAAGCAGGCTTGCCGGCGGTGCCAAAGGTTCCCGCGTTGTTGCCACCTCTGTTGCCGGCAATCAAAGCGAATGTTGCGGCAAATGTGGCAGCCAAGGGCGATGCTCAGATGGCTGCCAAAGCCGCGTTCAATGCTGCGCTCAACGCTGCTCTAGCTGCAAAGGCGTCTGCTGCCGCAGCAGCCGACCCAACGGTCAAGGCAGCATTGGGGTTAGCAGCGGCCGCAAACATGAAGGCATCGGTGCAAGCATCGCTTGGCATCAATTTAGCATCGCCATCCGCTCCCTGCATGATTCACGGTTTGGCTAGGTCCCTGCAATTGAACGGCCTAGCCGACGCGCTTGCCAAATTGCCTGCGGCCGCCTTGGCAAGCGTTTTGCCATTAAAAGAATTGTCAGAGGTTTTAGGAGACGTAAAGGACATTATGGCGGCTGCCAAGCTTGGGGTAGGAGGGTCCGCCGCAATTGCAGGAGTCGTCAACGCATCTGCAACAGCCAAAGCAGCAGCGCAAGCGGCGGCGACGGTTACTGCGAGTATGCGAGTGAGTGTGTCGGCACAAGTTGCTGCCGCCATCTCCATGTCCGCAGCGGTTCACGCATCCGTTCAAGCTGCGTTTGCAGCCAACCTTAGCACTAGTCTCGGAGTATCCGCCGCGGCCGCCGGACTAGGGCAAATGGGTAACAACCTCTCCTCCATGCCAACCCTTGAGGATTTGATGAAGCTCCTCGCGTTGGGTCCCGCATTAAAACTCTTGTCTGCGCTGGAAACGATCCAGAAAGGCATTGGACCCAACCTCATGTTTCCTGGCGCGTCCGCGTCGCTGGGCGGAGCAATGGGTGCCCTGTCCGCGAGTGGCCTTGGATCGGTCATGGGAGGACTCAGCGCTGCGATGAGTGGCTCGGCTGGCGGCGGCTTGAGCGCTGCCGCTTCCGCCGGAATTGCAGCCGCTGCCAACGCAGCCATGAGCGGCTCTGCATCCGCAAATGCAAATGCATCAGCTTCAACATCAGCATCAGCTTCAGCTTCAGCATCGGCTGGCGCAACAACGACAGCCGCAGCCAACGCCTCGTTGACGCTCAATGCTGCCGCTTCGTTGGCAGGTCAAGCACCTCCTATGTCCAGCAATGCCGAACTCATGATGATGCTGGCGATGGCAATGAAAATGTTGAAAAGTTTAGGGCTGGACCTGATGGCTTTTTCGCCCTGCAATCCAAAGTAACAGTATATTAAGAAAGAGTTATCGCTTTTTCATTCCACTGTTTAATCCGCTTCACTTTCTTTTATCTCCATTTTTGTCGAGGAGTTTCTATGGCCCAATTGGTATGTATGGGAGCCATGATGCAATGCAGTTTTGGGACAGGTCCGTCAACGCTAGCTGTGCTATCGCCTAAAGTGCTCAGCGAGGGTTCGCTCAGCGCGAACATTATGGACAATGTGCCTTTTGTAAATGTCCCACCATTCATCATGTGTACTTCTTTGGCAAACCCAGCGGTCGCGTCGGCAACGGCGGCTGCCCTAGGAGTATTGACCCCCATGCCTTGCACCCCGACGTTGCCAGCTCCCTGGGTTCCAGGATCGCCAACGGTACTCGTGCGAGGGATGCCCGCACTCAACAATACTTGCAAACTAAATTGCGCCTTTGCCGGGGTGATCAGCATCGTCATGCCACAAACGACCAAAGAGATGGTGCCCTAGTGTACGCCCTGACTTTTCAGCGAAGTGCCGCCCATTCAGCGCGGCAATAGCGATGTCGGTAAGATTGCGTGCGGCAAGGACTCTGGCACCGAATTGACCTCCACCCGAATCGGTTGCCCGGTTTGTATCTGCCACGCTCCTTCAATGGATGCCGCCCGCGTTTGAAGGCAAACTCGCGACGCTGCCGACGCCAGGAACGCTTCGGCGGACGCACCCTCAAATTCAAACGAATGGACGGCTATATTGTTGGCTGGTTCGAAGTGACGTGTAACCCTCGATGGAAAAATCGCTTCATCGGTCTCTAACCCAACGCGAATTGAACCCACGCCCTTGGAACGCTCCGAGTGAGATTCGGTTACCTGCAGAATTAGCCCAGCCGAATTGTCTCGGTTCGCAATGATGTTGATGTTTAGCTTCACACCATCGACGCCATTGACAACGATCCCTTCTGAGTAGCGTTGAAGGTTGCGGGCGATCTGTTCGAGCGGGATCGATTGCAGATTTGGCGTCGGCTCGTACTTAACCCAAACGCGAACATCTGCCTCCGTTGCATTTACGGGCCAATTCGATGCGTTCCAAACCACCATGGGAACCGGCGTTTTGGCCTCGAAATTGACATCGTAAAAATGATAGGTATTTATACGAGATTCAGCGCCCAAAATGACGGGAGTTATCTCTATCCATACCTGCGATGGGCGCGGCGTAAAATGGCTATCGGGGTCCTGAATCGATACCGGGAATTGCACTCCCTCTTTTCGCAGCGTGGGTCGGTGAACACGTGCAATGAGTCGACCATATTCTCCTGCGCGGGATAGCGTCGCCGCTCGCGGGGATGATCGCTCGAACGGCTTGCTTACCATATCCTGGCCATCGTCTGTTAAAACCAGCTCCAGCGATTCGCCCCCCTGGAATTGAACCGATTTAGAAATCGATTGGAAAGAGACTTCGTAAGGCCCCTTCGCGACCGGTTTCAATTCCACAGACGTATTGAGCTTGGCCTCCACTATGGGAATCGAATCCTGGATTTTTGGTTTCGAAACAACCCTTGATACGCCAAAAGTTCCCAGCGAGGTTTGCTCAGAAAGGGCACGCAAGAGATCGCTACCGTTTTCAATGTCGTAATACTTGCCATTGGTCCTCTCCGCCAAATCGACAAGGTTCTTGCGGGCCTTGGCGCCTTCTGGATTCGTAACGCCGACCCCTAGAATAAACAGAGGGACTTTGTTAGTCGCCCACGCACGGTAGACCCCTTCGATGGATGTGATGGTCGATGGCTCTCCTCCAGGACGATCGGACGCATTGAACTGGAAATTGTCGCCGTCGGTGATGACAACAATGCTCTTGGCAGTCGAGTCGTCGTCCGCATCAAAATCTCGCAGCGATTCCATGATCGAAAGATAGAGCGGTGATTGTCCCCAAGGCACAATTTTTGAAAGCTTGCTCGCCAATCCCCCTACCATTTCGGTAGTGAAACGGCCAAGGGGCAGGATCGCTTCCACATCGCGGCTCGGAACCAAATCATTGGGAATCAAATCGGGATAGTTGGGCTGTGTGAGGATCTGGGTTTTTCCAGTAGTGGCTCCCGTTTTTGGATCCGTTGGCCGGGACCAACCCAAGCGGTGCCCGAACAAACGGACTCCAATCCTGGCGTCCGGCCTGGAGGCTAACTGTGCGACCATTCGCAACACACTTTCCTTAGCAAGCTCGAGCCGAGACTGGGACTTCATGGAAATCGCTTCGACGGGGATCCGTTCCCCCATGCTCCACGAGCAGTCGAGAACAAAAACAATCGATGATTGCCGTTTTGTATCACCAAACAAAGCCAATTCAGCCCAATCCACATGGATCGGCTTGAAATCTACCACGATCCCCTGTCCGACCGACATCGGTGCCCGATATTCATGTCCGCGATAGACCAATACCGCTTCGTTGGAAAGAGTCCCCTCCGATTGCTTCGCAGTGAGCCTATAAGCACTCTCGCCGTTTACGGGCATTGGCACTCCGACGCGTTTCTCCGTGGGGATACCGTTCGCATTTCGGACCAACAACGTACCGAGACCCTCGGGGATTGGCAATTTGAATTGCTTGCTGTCGGACATCGTACCGACGCTTGGCATCACTCCAATTTCGTACCGTATCCGATCCGTGTCGACACCGGGTGGGCCCATCTTAGCGGACGTACGAATCCCGTTGCGGGCTATAGGGCCAAGCGCTTGCAAGCGCGCTCGCGTCGCCTTATCTGAATCCAATATGCCCCCGGCTTCGCCCGGTATCTGCCCCGCATAGTCCAGAATCCGATTCGCAGCGCGTTCAAAATAAGACTCCGAACTATTGCCGAAAACCGAACTGCTAGAGGCTTCCGCATAGAAATCATCCACGGTTCGGTTGGCGTACCAAAGAAGCAAGTCCTTGAATGCCATCCGCCGAAACATCAGTGCATGGTTCGCGTCAAATGGTATGGGACACAGGGGAGCCACGGCCCGTTCATACTGTTCGGTGAAACTAGACTTTGTCCAACCACTGGAATCCACCTCGAATGTTTGGCGAACCCCAGCGCTTTGACACCAATCCTCCACCCTATTTGGGCTAAGAAACTGCATCGACTGATAGCATCGCCGCAATCTCGCATTCCCTATGTCCATCGCAGTGAGCTCGCGCTCTTTGTCATTCGCTTTCGAATCGGCTAGGGCTGACATCGTCTCGATCGAAAGCCCTTCCTTTAGCAAAAGGAGTTCTCCTAAAGGATGCGGCCCCCAATTACGCATGCGCTCCGCATAACGCACTCTTTTTGCACCTGATTTTTCTACCGTGTTATCCGACTCGCTCAGTCCGCTAGATGTCAATCTGCTTCGGAGCGAGGAGCTTTTAGACCCAGCGGCCATTTGCTGCTTGGATGAGCTTGCGACGTTTTCGCGAAGCTTCTCATGCATCCGTTTTTTGAGTGAGATTCGTTCATCCAAAGAAAGGAATGGTATGGTTAGGAGCGTATCGATTTCACGCACAACCCTGGCTGGCTCTGCGGAACTTCGACCGGTTCGATCCATGTGATCTCGAACCAACCGTTTCAAAGAGTCCATGTCTCGTTGCACTTGATCCACGAGCTCGTCTAGCTGCTTTCCTTTCCCTTCCCCCAACTCCGATACGTTCGAAAGAGTTTCACTTAGCTCGTGAAGGTTGGCCATCAACCGCCTGAGTTCCTGAACTGCCAATTCTTCTCGATAAAATGGCGATGCAACATCTTGGCCGATGTTTGTGAACAGGGCACCCCCTATCGCCTGCAAATCCTCAGACTCCGATTTGTTCCAATGCGAGAGGTTTTCGAAAGCCATGTCCGGCGAACAAATCCATTTCGCAAGGGTAGCAATTTCAGCAAACCCCTGATCCCTCAATTGCAACGCGGACTCCATTCGAATGGAAGCACTATTGTTGCCACCATCGATCTCAGCCAGAGCGAGTCGGAATGCGCTCCAAGTCGCTTTCGAGGATTCAGCCAGCAAAGAGTCGCCGGGACCTAGGATGAGTTGATCCTCAGCCTTGCGACGCTCGCGGTCTGCGGAAACGAGCAAAGGACGTATCCACCGATGAGCTCGCACATCCCCCTGTACCGCCAGCCTCTCACACTGATCGCGCAGCTCAAACAAGTCTTGAATGGCCGCATGGTCCGGCCAATTGGATAAGCAATCGTATTTTTTCGCGAGTCCTAAGAAGTTCATTTCGTTCCACAGCGACACCTGCTGTTGCAATCCCTGCAAAGCGAGAATGCTAGAAACTGTTTGTTCATTGTCGATCGCTGCACTGGCAATGCGTGCCCGAATACCGCTTGCGGACAAGTCGCTCATTTCTCCTAAGGTCTCCTGCAAAGCGAGCGATGGCAAATGCGATGGCAGTTCCACTGCCTCTGCTCGCTCTTGAAGGATACTCGCTTTGGCGGTTGCATTGTTCGTTTGGATACTCGCCTTCGCGCGTTGGAGCGTGTCTCTCAAACGAACACTGAGCGACGGAAACACTTGTTTGAACGACTGTTCGGAATACCCGGCGCCCGAACTGGACAGTTGTTCCAACCATAGAAGTTTGTTTTCGAGGTCTGCCCAGCCCTTGGGGTCGTAACGATAAACGGCCATCGACCTCAATTCGTCCATGGAACGCCAGAGCTCTTCCATCTCGAAAGCAGACGGTGTGGAAACAGCCAAGTCGGAGTGCTGAACCGAGGCGAGTTGTCTGGATAAGTCTCCGCTTTTGAGAGCCCAGGTTACGCGGAAGTCAGAAAAATTTTGGGGCGAAACGCTCGGCGTTTGCGAGGCGCTTCGATGCAACTGCGTCCATCGGTCGACCGTGACGGCCATGTAGTCATAAAGTTCTCTCATGCTCACTTGGCCGTCGCCATTACCCGTTCCTGGCTGCGACGGAGTGGCCACTCGATCGGCCTCACCGGCCAGTCCCAATCGCAGCTCTCTGCCAAAAATGGAGCTATGTAGATCCGGACCAGACCAGGAGCGTTGGTCGGACGAACATGCAGAAAGCAAAACGATCGACTCGGGACAAGACTTGGTGGCCCAATCTTCGAGACGATCCACAAAGGTGTTGTTCAACTGGCCAACATTCCAATCGACCTGTTGATGCACGCAATCAAGGGCCAACAGAACCTTAACTCCCGTGGGCGAATGCGACACGATTGTCGATACCAG
>JANODW010000117.1:0-3427 GCA_031412875.1 Pirellula sp.
GGCGGCGTTTCGCATATGGATACGTTTGACCATAAGCCCGAACTGTTTAAAGCAGACGGCAAAAAGAAAGGCGTCGGCGGAGGGCTCTCCAATCAAGAGCGCGTGTTGCTAAAACCTATGTGGGACTTTAAGCCAGGAGGGAAATGCGGCACCCTCGTCAGCGATTTGTTTCCGCATCTGCGTGAATGCATGGACGACATCTGCCTAATCAAATCGATGAAGTCCGATGACAACGAACACTATCAGGCGACCCTCGCAATCCATACCGGTTCTTTTTTCTTTTCGAGACCCAGCATCGGTTCCTGGATCAGTTATGGGTTGGGTACCGTTAATAGCAATTTGCCCTCGTTTGTCGTACTTGCTAAAGAGTTGCCATACGCCGGAACTCAGGTTTACGCCAACGACTTCCTTCCCGCTTACCATCAAGGAGTGCGGGTCGTTCCAGGCGCCGAGCCTATTCCTAACTTGGACCGACGCACGCGCCGTCAAGATATCCAACAACTCGAGCTGGAGTTCGCTGCTTCGTTCAATCAAAAGCATCTGGTAGATCGTTCGGGAGAGCAGGAACTGGCGGCCCGGATTCGAACATTTGAAACAGCCTTCAAGATGCAAAGCGAGGCCAAAGAGGTCTTCGATCTCTCCGATGAATCGCAAAAAACACTTGATCTGTACGGCGTCAAACCAGGGGAGACCAGCGGCTTCGGATGGCAGTGCCTAGTCGCCCGCCGACTTGCCGAACGAGGTGTTCGATTCATCGAATTGATCGATGGCAGTTCGAGCAAGAACTGGGACCAACACGGAAACATGGCCGAACATGCTGATCACGCCAAAGTTATCGACCAGCCGATCGCGGGATTGCTCAAGGACCTGAAACAGCGAGGGATGCTCGAAGACACGTTGGTGGTTTGGACCACTGAGTTTGGGCGAACCCCGGGCGTGGATGGCGACAAAGGGCGAGGACACCACAGCGCATGCTTCAGTTCCTGGCTCGCGGGGGCCGGAGTTAAGCCTGGATTTTCCTACGGGGCAACGGACGAAATTGGAGCAACCGTGGCAGAAAACAAAGTGCATGTTCACGACTTTCACGCTACTATTTTGCATTTGCTCGGAATCGATCATACCAAATTGACATATCGTCACGGGGGCCGCGACTACCGCTTGACCGACGTTCATGGAAATGTCGTCCAAGCACTGCTGGGAACCTGACCATTGAGAGCCGTTGCGCTCCTCTCGTTGCGCTACTCTCGTTGCGCTGGCCGTTTTGCTACAATGTCGAGTAGCCCCACAGGCACATGTCCAGGCAGGTACATGTCCATACAGGCACTTAAGCCCGCGGGCCTCCTGGCCTATTTTCGATTCGACCCAACTCAACGCAAGGACTTTTATCTGTGAAGCGTCTCCTAAAATGGTCTTCGCCACTCGTTCTTCTCGGACTGGCAGTCTCGATGCTGACGCCCCCATGCATGGGCGAGGACTGGCCTCAATGGATGGGAGCGAAACGAGACAATGTTTGGAACATCAGCAATCCGCTGCAAAGCATCAAACCGGGAAGCCTCAAGCCGATTTGGACCGCCCCAGTTGCAGGCGGTTACGCCGGTCCTGCCGTTGTCGGCGATCGCGTCTACGTGACTGATTTGGTGACCAAAGCCAATCCCAAGGACGCGAATTGGGGACGACGCCCATTCGATGGAACAGAACGCGTCCTCTGCCTAGACAACAAAAACGGCAAGGAAATATGGAAGCATGAGTATCCAGTCACTTATGCTATCTCCTTTTCTGGCGGGCCGCGATGCACTCCGATTGTCGAAGACGATCGCGTCTACACTTTAGGCGCTGAAGGAGATTTGCTTTGCCTGGATGCAGCCAACGGAAAAGTTGTCTGGTCGGTGAAGCTTAAAGAGCGATACAAAACCAACTCAGCGCTATGGGGTTACGCAGCCCATCCGCTCATCGACGGCGATCATTTGATCACGCTGGCAGGAGGGGAAGGCTCACATACCGTCTGCTTGGACAAGAAAACGGGCAAAGAGATTTGGCGATTCGGAACCGCTCCAGAACAAGGCTACTCGCCACCGACAATCATCAATGCGGGAGGGCGTCGCCAATTGATTTTGCCCAACCCGATCGCCATCAACTCGGTGGATCCCGAGACCGGCAAGCTTTTTTGGACGATTCCCTATGAGGCGAGCAACGGGTCGATCATTATGTCCCCCGTGCAATCGGGCAAGTACTTGTTTATTGGAGGATACTCTGACAAAAACATGTTGATTGAGTTGGACGACAAAACGCCAACCGCCAAGCAACTCTGGCGAGATCAAGCGAAAAAGGCGATTTCGCCTGTGAATGTACAACCGATGGGAATTGGCGATGTCGTTTATGGGTTCGATCAAAGCGGCGAGTTGATCGCATTCAAAATAGATACCGGCGATCGACTCTGGGAAACGACCAAGCCTATCGGCAACAAAAGAGAAAGCAGCGGCACGGCGTTCATCGTTCGCAGCGGAGAGCTATTCTATCTTTTCAATGAGCTCGGAGAGTTGATCATCGCGAAGATGAACCCGAAAGGGTACGAAGAAATCTCGCGAGAAAAGATCATTGAGCCTTCCAATGAATCATCTGGACGCAGCGTCGTTTGGTGCGCACCCGCCTTTGCAAACGGTTGCATCTACGTTCGCAATGATGAAAAGTTGATCTGCGTTCCATTGACAAACAAGTAATGCTTTAGCGATACCCGCCGAGCCTGATGGGTTCGGCGGGTTCGTGAATTCCTTCGCAATATTCCTCTCCCAAAACATCATGAAAAACAACAAATCCAAACACCAAGAGTCTATCACTCGGCGCAATTTCGGATTCGGGGCCGTTAGCGCTGTGGCCGCAGGAGCTGCTATGACAAACGTTTTGTCCCCGACTCGCAGCCTGCAAGCGTCGGAGTCATTGGATCCGACAGCGGAGCACACACTCGAACCGACATCAGACGCAAAGAGGGGCAAACTGAAACAATCGGTATGCAAGTGGTGTTATGGCAAACTCTCGCTGGAGGAGATGTGCAAAGAAGCGGTGAAGCTAGGATTGGTCGGCATCGACTTGCTCAAACCCGAAGATTTCCCAATGCTCAAGGCAAACGGGCTGGTCTGCACGATGGTTTCTTCGCATTCGCTTACCGACGGATTGTGCGATGAAAAGTTTCACGAAACGGCACTCAACAAGATCAATGAAATGATCGACGCGACATCGGCAGCCGGCTACCGCAATGTGATCTGCTTTTCCGGAAATGCGCGCGGTATCGATCGCAAAACCGGACTGAAAAACTGCGCGGCTGCACTCAAGAAAATCGTGAGAGTGGCAGAAAAGAAAAACTGATTACGAAACCAAGGATAAAAACCAACTGAATCATTCATATACGGATGGCTGAATTTAAAACTACACA
>JANODW010000118.1:0-3237 GCA_031412875.1 Pirellula sp.
TGAGCGAGATGCCGAAGAAGGCGGAGTTTGCCGAGCGGACCGATTCTTGGAAGCCTTATCGATCGGTCGGTGCATGGTACCTATGGCGGTTGGCGGATGCCCGGAAACAACCGTAGCGGAATGCGTTGAAGTTCGTTCCAATAGAATGGCTTTAAGGCGAGTGGCCGTTAAGTTCGCACCAGTGGCAATAGGGTATCAAAGACCATGGGTAATGAGATCGTTATGGATAAGCAAGAGAATTTGGTTGGCAAGACGTTGCGTTGGTGGCCTGCGGCGTTTCTGGTCGTTTCGATGGTGGTGCTTCGGAAGTTGCCGGACACCATGGAATCGCCAAGTTTGCCCGTCTTTATGGCTGGTTTCATGGGACCCGCCATCCTCGGCATTCTGATTTTGGGATGGTGGGTATTTGCAAGTCGAGCGGGTTGGAAAGAAAAGCTGATCGGTGCCGTGGCTGTGTCGGCGCTCGGCGTCGCGGCGAGTGCCTTGTGCCATTTCACGATGAAGGAGATGGGGGTGATGATTTTCGTCATCCCGTATGGAATGGCGGCGTTTGCGATTCCGTTGATCCTGTTGGCGAATCGACCGTCGGTTCGATTGCCGGTTGCATTGCTATGCTCCTTGGTAGGTTTTGGGTATTGGGATTTATTGCAGTCGGGTGGGGTATCGGGCAAGTTCGAGTCAGACTTTGCTTGGCGATGGGAAGCGACTCCGGAAGAAAAATATCTTGAAAGCCGATCGAGCAAAGCAACGCCAACAACTGGGGAATCCAACGAACTTCCTATCACGTTAGCCTCGGCAACTTGGCCGGCTTTTCGAGGCTCGTCGCGCGATGGCAAGTTGACCGGAGTGTCGCTTCAAGAGGACTGGAAGGCATCGCCGCCCAGGCTGATTTGGAAGTCGAAGATAGGTCCTGGCTGGTCTTCGTTTTCGGTAGCGGGGGATCGATTGTTCACTCAGGAGCAACGCGGTGAGAAGGAAGCGGTGGTGTGTATGGACGCTGCAACGGGGGCAGCCATTTGGGAGTATGAATACGAAAGTCGCTTTTGGGAGTCGGTCGCAGGGGCGGGCCCGCGAGCCACGCCAACGATTGCCGATGAAGGCCTTTTCTCCTTGGGGGCCAATGGCATCCTTACCTGCTTGAACGCGAGCAACGGGAAAAAGATTTGGGAAAAGGACATTCAAGCCGAAGCCAAAAGAAAACCACCGATGTGGGGCTTCGCTTCTTCGCCGTTAGTTACCGAGGGGCTTGTGATCGTGCATGCAGGGGGAGCGGATGGGAAAGGAGTATTGGCTTTCGATTCCAAGACGGGCGAACCGCGATGGTCGAGCGCCTCGGGTGATCACAGTTATAGTTCGGCGCAGGCAGCGAGTTTTGATTCGGTGACAGGAGTGCTCATGGAAACCAACGCAGGTTTGCAATTCCTCAACACCAAGGATGGAAGCACCCTTTGGAACTTTGACTCTCCCAGTCAAAATTATCGCACGTTGCAACCTTTGGTGCTGGGCAATTCGGTGCTGTTGGCAAACAGTCTAGGAGATGGAACCAAGCGTCTCAAGGTCCAGCGAGACGGCGATCAATGGAGCGTCAAAGAGGAGTGGAGCACGCGGGATATGAAGCCGGATTTCAATGACTTTGTTGAGCACCAGGGAATGCTATATGGCTTTGACGGAAACATTTTCGCGTGCATCGACTTAACAACGGGCAAGCGTCAGTGGAAGAAAGGACGGTATGGGAATGGCCAAGTCCTGCTATTATGCGATGCCGGACAAATGCTGATCACTTCCGAAGCGGGCGAGTTGGTGTTGTTGCGAGCCGATCCAAAATCGATGGTCGAGATAGCCAAGTTCCAAGCCATTGAGGGCAAAACATGGAATCACTCGGTGCTGGTGGGAAATCGCATTTTCATACGCAATGCCGAAGAGGCAGCCTGCTATGAATTGCCGACTACCCCAGCAACAGCATCGCTACGTTGACGTAGATGAGGATCCCGATAATGTCGCTCAGGCCCGCCACGAATGGGTTGCTCATCATGGCGGGGTCGAGGCCAAGCCTTTGGAAGATCAGCGGCAACATGCTACCCATGCATGTCCCGCAAATCACGACGCACAAAACCGTGATCGGTATCACCATGGCAGCGTAGATCGAGGGAGCTAGAAACAGGGCGCAAAAAAAACCGATCATTCCCATGAAGCTTCCTAGCACAACACCCATGATGGCCTCGCGGCGCAGCACCGTGGCCCACTCTCGCCCAAACACATCTTTGGTAGTCAGCGCAGTGATCACGAGGGTAGACGATTGACTGCCTGAGTTGCCGCCGCTGCTAATGATCAGCGGGATGAAAAGCACCAACCATTCGTAGCGCTCGAGTTCTACCTGATAGCTTTTCAACAAGAATGCGGTGGTCAAGGCGGCGAAGAACAAGATCGTCAACCAAATCCCGCGCTTCCAAGACAACGTTGTCAAGGGAGTCCGCATGTACGAGTCTTTGAGGGGTTCCACCGCCGCGATGCGCTGCACGTCTTCGGTGGCCTCGGCGCGAACCACGTCGATCACGTCGTCGTGGGTAATGATCCCGAGCATATGGCGTTGGTCGTCGACAACCGGAATCGCAAGCAGATTGTAGAACGCTACTTTTTGTGCGACTTGTTCTTGGTCGTCCTGGACATTGGCGGTGACTAGGTCGGTCTTCATCAGGTCGACCAATTTCGTCTCAGGCCGTCCGATCGCAGACACCAAAGCGCGCGTGCTGACGACGCCTCGCAAATGATTGGTGTCGTCGGTCACATAGATGTAGTAAATCATCTCCAGCCGTTCGGCTTGTCGGCTGAGTTGATCCAGTGCCTGTCGCAGGGTGAGCGATTCCGAGAGGCAAGCGGCCTCGGTGGTCATCATCGCGCCTGCGGTACCTTCGGCAAAGGTTTGCAGTCGGCGGATGTCTCGACGATCCGTTGCAGGCACCAATGCCAAGATCTGATCGACCCGTGCGGGGGCTACTTCATGGAGCAAATCGACGGCATCGTCCGCGGGCAAGTGGGTGACGAGTACCGCCACCTGTTTGTCTTCTTGCGTAGCCAGCAATTCGACTTGCCGGTCCCAGTCAAAGTATTGAAAGATCTCCGCTTGCAAGCCCGGGTCGGCATGCTGGAGCACTTGCCACGTTTCGGAGCTGTCGAGCCCCTCCATGAATTCAGCCGTGCGAGCGGGGTGAAGTGCAATGCAAAATTCGCGCAGTTCCT
>JANODW010000119.1:0-32079 GCA_031412875.1 Pirellula sp.
TGGCGGCTGGTTATCTCATATTGCATGCTCGTAGCCGCGGCCTGCACCAGCATTATCAATTTGAGATTTTGCCACCGGCTATTTGCAACTACCACTCGGATATGGGGATCGTCGAGGAAATTCTCTCTCGCGAGCCAGGCATCGTGGGCTTCTCGTGCTACCTTTGGAACATCGATCGCACGCTCTGGATCGCATCGCACCTCAAGCGCGAGCGGCCTGAGATGGTCATCGTTTTGGGGGGGCCGGAAATCACCAATGACAACGCCTGGGTCTTTGAGTCCGGCGTGGTCGATTTTGCGGCGGTCGGCGAAGGGGAACAGACGTTTAGCGAGTTGCTGGAAGCAATGCTCGTCCATGAACAAGATCGACGGTTGATCCCAGGGCTTTGGCGTGCAACCAATCCGCAGATACCGCTGTTTCGAAAACCTATTGCCAACTTGGATGACGTCTCGTCCCCCTACCTGCACGGGATCTTGAATGCAGCGGATGAGCGAATGCTACTGCTCGAGACGATTCGCGGATGCGTTTTTAAATGCAAGTTTTGCTATTATCCGAAAAGCTATGATTCGCTGTACTTCGTCAGTGAAGAAAAGATCATTGCCAATTTAAAACACGCTCGGGAAGCGGGCTGCTCCGAAGTCGTCTTGCTCGATCCCACCTTGAACCAACGCAAAGACTTTGATGGATTCTTGCGATTGCTGGCCAGAGAGAATCACGATCAGCAGTTTACCTATTTCGGGGAGCTGCGAGCCGAGGGGATCAAGCCGGAAACGGCCCAACTGTTGCGGGCGGCCAATTTCACCGAGGTTGAAATCGGCTTGCAATCGATCGATCCGACAACGCAAGGGTTGATGGATCGTCGCAACAACATGAAAGCGTTTGAGAAAGGGGTGTCCGCTTTGATGGATGCTGGGATCCGGGTGAAGGTCGATTTGATCATCGGTTTGCCTGGCGACACAGTAGCCTCCGTGCGACGCGGGTTCGAGTATCTCTCTTCCAACCAATTGTTCACATCGACGCAGGTGTTTAACCTCGCTATTTTGCCCGGCACCGCTTTTCGTTCGGAAGCAGAACAGTTGGGACTTCGTTTTCAGCCTAGACCACCCTACTACGTACTTGAGACGCCTACTCTCCAATCGAGCGATCTTTACGAATTGATGGCCGATGCCCAAGAAGTATTCGATACCGAATGGGATCCGTTTTCTGACCCCAAGCTGGATTTCGATCCCCAATCCAAAATTGTGGAGTGCGTCAAAATCGATTTGGATGTTGGCGTCCAAGAACTGCCGCCGCCCGGAAAGAGAGCACAAGCCCTAACGCTTTGGTTTACTGCCGCTGACTTGGACCAGCATGTTCCGTCGATGCAAAGGGCGATCGCTCAAGTGCTAGTCGATTGCCCGCATTCGTCGATGCAGGTGATCTTAGAACCGTCTGGTGATCCCACACAGGTAACGAGCCAATGCGTAGAGCAACTGCTTGCGACCCTCTATCAAAATCCCAATTATTTGGATCGCTATTACAGCTTGAATCCGCAGGGGCTATTAGGTTCCAAAAGAGTGTTGGTGTTGGTCGATGAGGAAACGATAGACGAATTGGATCCCGAGTGGGCGGACGCGATTGAAGAGACAGCGACACTGGTCGGCAAAGGACCGGTATTGGAGCAACCGTTCAATCATTCCGGCGCGCGTCAAAATAGTTAGCATCTGCTGTTGGTAGGTCGCTTCTGCCGGAAGCGACTCTTCTGCGCACTCAAAGTCGCTTTCGGCAAAAGCGACCTACGGGCAGTCGCTTTCGGCAAAAGCGACGTACGGATGGCATCGCGAACGCGATGGGATTTATGCGGCAGCGGCGTTCGTAGTGGTAGCGGCCAATCGGCCGTCGGTCATGTGATACACTTCGTCCGCAAGCGCAATAAGAGCTTCTCGGTGCGTGATGATGATGAGGGTCATACTGCCCTTCATCGATTGCAGGGTTTCACGGATCTGGATTTCGCTAGCCATGTCGATTTGGCTGGTGGACTCATCGAGAATGAGGACCTCTGGCTTTCGCAGAATAGCCCGGGCGAGCGCGATACGCTGGCGTTGGCCACCGCTGAGCCGTTGGCCGCCTTGTCCCACGACGGTTTCGTATCCGTCGCTGAGCGATTCCATAACAAATTGATGGCCATGAGCGAGTTTTGCAGCCTCGATCGCTTCTTCGCGTGTGCTGTCGGGGCTTCCATACTGGATGTTTTCGAGAACCGTGCGATTGAACAGTTCGGTGCTTTGGCTGACGAGCGCAATGCGTTGTCGGATATCCCGCGTTGCCATATTGCGAACGTCCACTCCATCCATGGAAATCAGCCCTTGGACGGGGTCGTAGTAACGGCACAAGAGTTGGATCAACGTGGACTTTCCGCTGCCGTTTGCGCCGAGGATAGCGATCGTTTTTCCGAACGGTATTTCTAAATCGATATTCTTGAGGATGGGATGCTCAGGGTTGTAATGAAAACTGACGTTTTCGAGTGCGAGCGTGGAATGTCTGCCCGACAATGCAATGGGGTCTGCCGCTTGCGGCAGAACGGGTTTGGAGTGGAGGATGGCGTAGAGAAAATTGGCGGACATGGCGCCGGTGAAAATCGAGATAGAGACCCCAGAGAGTTTGCGAAGCGGGTCGCTTGCCCCCACCAGTAGGCCAAAGAAAATCAGCAAGTCGGTGATGCTCATCGGCTTGTCGCAGATCTGGAGGAAAAAAATATGGGTTTGTTGGTTGACCACGAGGTAGGCTCCGGCGCAAACAGTGATGGCAACCATCCCGACCCCGATGAGTTCCGTAAACGGTTTGCTCAGCCCTGTGTAAAAAATCATCTTCAAATTGATTCGCCGCATGTCGTTGGTGCATTGGCTGAAGCGTTCTTTTTCGTGTTTCTCCATCGTGAA
The DNA here is from genome assembly GCA_031412875.1 of Pirellula sp. Lineage (GTDB taxonomy): Bacteria > Planctomycetota > Planctomycetia > Pirellulales > Pirellulaceae > JBKCUI01. Next base: position 2,919 of record JANODW010000119.1, read on the forward strand.
CGCTTGGACGGTAAAGACGTTGCTCAGCGCTTCGAGGAGGACTTCGTGAAAGCCGGCATTGCGGCCTAAGATCGATTCGGCGATGGAGCGGATTTTGCGATTGAAGTAGAGGACGACGAAAATAAGCAGCGGCGCGAGGATGACCGATAGCAGCAATAGTCGCCAACTGATGAAGCATGCCATAATCAGGCACGATACGATGCGGAGAGGTTCTCGAATCGCAGCTCCAAACAGGCTCATGATTCCACTGGCGAGGCCATCTGCGGCGGAGGTGATGGCGGCCAATAGCCCACTGGTTCCAAACGATTGATAGGTCTTGCGGTCCATGGCCAAGGCGACATCGAAAACGTTCATTCGGAGCCCACGCACAATGCTGGTCGAAACATGACCGATAAGCAGATCGTTGGCCAGCATGAGCATGTGTTTGACCAAGGTGCTGAACAGCAGCAGCCCCATGATGCAGCAAATGGTTTGGAACGGGTCGCGAGGAAGCAAAGCGTTGGCCCAAGAAAGCCCGATCCCTTTCCAGGCGACGTTGGAGGTTTCGGTTGCGATTTGTTTCTCGAGGGCGAGTCGCTCCTCGATGGGAACGATATCCTCTTTGGCGAATTGCAAGCCGGCGTTTGCTTTCGCGTCCTCGAAACGCTTTTGGCTTTCCAGACGATCCAGGGAAGCGTAACTCGCATCGATGCTTTTTTCGAACCAATTCTGCATCGAATCCCCTTTGAGGGTCATATCGATGACTGGGTAGAGAGCTCCGATATTAGAACTCCACAGGATGGCGATTCCGACGGAACAAAGAGTAGCCAATACAATAGCTGGCAAATGGTGAATGGAATCGCGAATCGCCGTCCAAAAATTTTTCATCAAGAGCTCGACATCCATGCCGCGTGTGGGAATTTTATCATGTACTGTAGGTATCGCAAATGGAGGGATTCGCGGTCAATAGCGTTGCAGTTGCGGCGCGACCCATTCCCCGACCAGTTCGTAGGCTCGGGCATTGGGATGTCCGTCGTATCTCAAGAAAAGAGGTTCATTCGCGTGCGAACGAAGTTCTTCGGTGCAATCCATATAAGCTATTCCTAGATTGGAACAAATTCGCCTCAACATGTTGCTGATCGATTGATCCGAGGAAATGTCGGGGGCGTCCAGGTAGAAATCATCGACCATGGGGCCGACAGGATCGCGGGAGACCAGTCCCGCTTCGGGGAACAGGCAGAGCACGGGTCGAATGTTGGCGGCCTGACAGGTGGTGGCGTAAAAAGCCAGCCATTCGTTGGTCGTAAGGTTTAGTTTATCCTCGGATACTGCCATGTCTGTCGTGGTGCATTTGAACGAGGCGTGGGGATTCAAAAGTTCGAGATCGATTCGGTAACCATTGTAAGCCTGCTTCTTTGCCGCTTCCACGCAGGCAGGTTCTAGATTGGGTATTCGTTGGTTCAGCAAGCCCTCTGCGGTAGCGATTGGGAGTCCAGATCGTTCTGCGATCAAGTGGGCGAGCGCTTGGAAGGGGATTTCATATTGATTCCAATAGACTCCTTGTCGCTGATGCCATCGTCCTTGGCTCCGATCGACCAGATACATCCAACCGGGCAGCGCATAGGCGGCGAGTGTGGAGATCGATGAATTGCGATCGCGGAACTCGTCGCGAATGGTGGTTCGAACAGCAGTATCCTTGGGGATAGCGGGTCCGCCATATAGATCGGAGGTGTTTAGGCACACCACGCACATAGTGGGCTGGAGCGCTACGCCAACTTTGGTAAGGATTTCTAAGTAGCGTTCAGGCGTTGCGCCAGCGTCCCCGAGATTGATTACTTCGAATTGATCTTTGGGGAGTTTCTGCGCAACCATGGATGGCCACGTTTGAGATTCCGAAGCACCTATGCCTTCGGTCCACGAGTCCCCGATGCACACGATTCGCTCCGCGACACGCTTGGACAAAGTGATTTCGCTCCCACGAAACCCCAAGCTGTGGTACCGATGGACGGATTCGAAGTTGTCTGGCGAGGAGGTAAGCGTCAAGGAAGTCCGTGGAGGACCTGCCCAATCTCCGCTTCCGGACTTAGGAATGGGAAGCGTGGCGCGCAGCACCAGGTCGACCACCAAAAGGCACGATAGCAGCATCGCCACGGCGAAACTGGACTTAATAAGGAGGAGACCGGTTCGCGATTTCACTTAAACATCCTTCCCTGAGCTTCACGGACCATTGCCAAAAACCGAACGTTTTAGAAGAGGCTGTAAATAAAAGGGGCCGCCGCCGTACTACTTAATACGGCCAATGCAGCCAGGAGCCCAAAAACAATCAGGATCGGCGTCATCCACCATCGCTTGTTCGAGCCAAGAAAGGCAACGAATTCGGCGATGAGGGAATTACTGACGTTCTTGCTAGCCCGCTCGAAATCGGAATGGTTAGCTGGGTCGGGACGATTCATTTCAATCTCTCGCTGGATAAGTTTTGGCGATTTGGGGAAGCATTCAAAACTGACGGAAGTAGTCCTTGGAGTCGTTTCTGGGCTTCCGAACCGACCAGTACGTCTCGCGTTTTCGGTCGATCCTAAGCTGGAGCGCATCTCGACCTACCAGCCGAAACACCAACGCGATAGGAAAAAACTGTCCGAAATAGATCAGCAGTAGGGCAAGCTCGCCCACAACGATTCCAATCGGCATTGTCAGCAATGTGAGGCCCACAAAAAGCGGCTTGTTCGCATTGGGTTTCCAAGTGCCCAAACCAGCCAATGCGATCGCTGTCCCTATGACCCACAGCCTGATTAAAGGTTCGTTCGTCCATCGCCAAGCTAAAAACGTGAGGACGACACAAGCCATCCAACCGAACTGTCGCAGCACCGAAGGCGAAGGATTCCAATTGATACGAACCATCGAAGAGCTAGAGTTCATAGGTTAATCCAACTGGAATTGTTTAAGGTGCGCTTCGCGGTCGGTGGAAAGAAATGGCGTGGATTGCATTTTTTTCTCGACTACAAATTTTCCCATCACGAGTACGTCGATGTCTGTATTCACAAAACAGCGAACGGCATCCGAAGGGGAGCATACGATCGGCTCGCTTCGAACATTGAAACTGGTATTGATCAGAACGCCACAACCGGTGCGATGATGGAATGACTTCATCAATTGGTAGAGCATCGGATTTCGATCCTCCGAAACGGTTTGAATGCGGGCCGAATAGTCGATGTGCGTTACCGCAGGGATGGTCGATCGCACTTGTTGTAGGCGATCTTGGAACGTCGCGTCATCGCTCGAATCCTCGTGATCGCGCCGAATTTCTGACCGCACGGGTGCTACCAGCAGCATGTAGGGACTTGTCTGGTTTGGTTCCAAATCAAAGTAGTGGTCGGCGTATTCCTCGAGGACGATCGGGGCGAACGGTCGGAAGGATTCGCGAAACTTGATTTTGAGATTCATCAGTTGTTGCATCCGTTCGCTTCGCGCATCTCCCAGAATGCTACGTGCTCCCAACGCGCGTGGTCCAAACTCCATGCGTCCTTGAAACCACCCAATGACATTGCCAAGGTCAATCAGTTCCGCAACGTGATCGCAGATTTCTTGGTCGGAACCCAAGAGATTGCAGGTCAGTCCCGCCGCATCGATGGCACTTCGAATGGTTTCATCGTCGAATTCCGGTCCGAGGAGCGATGCCTTTTGGCTATCGCACCGTTTGGCAACACGCGGTCGATTCAACAATTGATGCCACGTGAATTGGGCTGCACCGAGGGCCCCGCCGGCATCGCCGGAAGCGGGCTGAATCCAAATTTCGTCGAAAGAGCTTTCTCTCAGGATTTTACCATTGCCAACACAGTTCAATGCAACTCCGCCTGCCAGCACCAAATTCTTCGAGCCCGTGACCTTGCCTGCTTGGATGGCAAGTTTAAGCATTGCTTCTTCGGTTACGGACTGAATCGATGCGGCAATATCCATATCTCGCTGCGTCAGTCGAGATTCAGGTGAGCGAGGCTTCCCTCCAAAAAGCAACTCAAAGTGCTTAGACGTCATCGTCAGCCCCTGACAATAGTTGAAGTACTTCATGTCCAGTCGGAACGAACCATCTTCCTTGAGATCGATCAGATGATCGAGGATTTGCTTGCGATACTTTGGCTTGCCATACGGGGCCAGTCCCATCAGCTTGTATTCGCCGCTATTGACTCGAAAGCCGGCGTAATAAGTGAACGCGGAGTAAAGCAGTCCCAAAGAATGTGGGAATCGAATTTCGTAGTCAATCTCAATGTGATTTCCTTTGCCGGAACCGATGCAAGTCGTCGACCATTCTCCAACGCCATCGATCGTTAAAATGGCGCTTTCGTCAAAAGGGCTTGGGAAGAACGCGCTTGCCGCGTGAGACTCATGATGTTCGGTAAAAACGAAAGGGCCCTGGTATCGCGAATCCAGTCCTTGGCGCAAAAGCTTGGGGATCTGCAATTTGCCATTGAGCCATTTCGGAATAGCTTGTCGAAACGATTGGTAACCCAAGGGCGCGAAGCGAACAAAGGTCTCGATCAATCGCTCGAATTTCAGCAGCGGCTTTTCGTAGAAAGCCACGAAGTCGATCTCCTCGATTTCCATTCCCGCTTGTTCCAAGCAGTACGCGACGCTTTGCTTTGGGAAATCTTCGTCGTGCTTCTTGCGACTGAAACGTTCTTCTTGAGCGGCTGCAACAATCTCACCGTCGACAAGCAAGGCGGCAGCGGAGTCATGGTAGAACGCAGAAATTCCCAGGATAGCTGTCATTTTGATCCTGCACTGCAGAGGATTCGATGCGTGGGTCGAGGCATGGTGGTTTTTAGAAGCTCAGGGAGGGAGTGTAAAGATCGATGTATCGAGATTTTCCGCCTGACACCTTGCATTGCCCCTTGCAAGATCGCAACAATGCGTGGAAAGTGATCCCCTTTTGACTCGACTTTCTTGATCGGAAACTGCTTTGAAAATTGTCCTCTGTGGCTACCATTGGCCTGGTTGTGAAGCATTGCGAAAACTGCTGCACGCAAATCATGAAGTCTTCGTCTATACCCACGAAGGTCCTCCGCATATTCCGAGCCTATTGGACTATTGCAAAAAAACGGATACGCCGCACTCCTTGGCGAATGTTTCAAAAGCGAAATTGCCGTTCCAGCCGGATTGCATCGCTTCGATCTATTACCGCTACATCATCAAGCCCAATGTGATCGCAGCTTGCGACGGAAGAATATTCAATCTGCATCCGTCATTGCTGCCCAAGTACCGAGGGTGTAGTTCCTTGACATGGGCGATGATTGAACAGCAATCCGAAGCGGGCTTCACCTTTCACTACGTGGACGAGGGGTGTGATACCGGCAATATTCTTATCCAAGAAAAGGTCTCGATCTTTCCATTCGACAACCAATCGACCGTCTATTACCGGGTGGCTACCAAGGCGATGGACTATTTCGACGATGCAATCCGAATGGTGATGAGGAAAGAGCAAGGTCAGACGCAGGGTGACGAGTCGACCTATTTCCCTCGCGGTTGCCCGTTTGACGGAGTGATCGACCCTTCATGGCCGTTGGATAAAATAGAGACTTTTATACGAGCGATGATTCATCCGCCGTATCCTCCCGCCCAATTTCGAGGAAAACCGATTTTATCGATGGACGACTACCTCAAGGTCCTTGCGGACCCTAGTTAGGCGAGCGAGAGGATGATTCCCAGCGTAGGATGGGACCTTTGTCCCGTCCGTTTGTTGGTTCGGGACAATGGTCCCAAACTACGGCTGGTATGTTTCAACCTGCCGCTCGCTTTAGTGGGCTAGTCGCAGCGAAGCACGCTATACAGCGAAGCAAGCTATACAGCGAAGCAAACTATGCAGCGCGGCGAATGGAATTTCTGGAAACGCAGGAGCGTCGGATTAAACTAGAGATGCGCTCAATATCGGTTTGGGCGAGTTGATTGTAGGTTGGCAACATCAATCCATTCCTCGCGAGCTCGTTGGTAACATCAAGATCGTGAGGCTGCTTTGAGGCCGCCTCGAGGAAGGGAGGCAACGTGTGCAGCGGGTGGAAGAAGGGTCGCGAGTCGATTCCGCCATCCTTCAAGATGCCGATGAGTTCATCGCGGGTATGCCCAAACTCGGACGGGTCGATGACAATACTGTACATCCACGGAGCTGCGTCGGCCCAATCTGCGACCGGCTGGAAGCTGATCCCGGGAACGTCCGTCAATGCTTCTTGGTACTGTTGAAAAACGTTTTTCCGTTTAGAGAATATTTCTTCTCGCCTCTCCAATTGAGCGCAAAGAATCCCGCAGGCAACGTTGGTCAAACGGAAATTATAGCCGGTAATGGGAAAGTAATAGCGTCGTTTCGGGTCCATGCCTTGACCTCGCAACATCTTCAATCGCACATAGAGCTGTGGATCGTTGAGCGTGACCGCACCCCCTTCTCCGCAGGTGATGATCTTATTTCCGAAGAAGGAGAACGTTGCGATGGTTCCTAATCCGCCAACGGGGGCGTCCTTGTACTGGGCAAAGTGCGCTTCTGCTGCATCCTCGACGACCCACAAACCATTCATGGCCGCGATCTCGTTGATGGGATGCATGTCCGCTGGGTGTCCCATCAAATGGACCGCAATGATACCTCGGGTCCGCGGAGTAATGGCTTTCTCGATCGCCTGAGGAGAGATGCACCACGTTTCGGGATCTATGTCGACAAATACGGGCTCCGCGCCGCAGTACCGGACCGCGTTGGCGGTCGCAATGTAAGTCATGGAAGGCACGATCACTTCATCCCCAGGACGCAAGCCGAGCCCCATCACCGCGAGGTGCAAAGCGGTTGTTCCGTTCGAACATGCGAGCGCAAAGCGAGTCCCGCAGAGCTCGGCAAACTCCGCTTCGAAACGATCCAAGTACGGTCCGGTTGAGGAAATCCATGAGCTTCGAATGGCGTCGCAAGCGTAAGCTTCTTCTTTGCCGGATACGTCAGCACATGCGGCCGGAATCAAATTCATAACTGTTGAACCTCCATGTTTACAGAATGATGTCTGCTGCGGAAATTACTTGTCCATCCCTGGAGAGTCAATAGGGATCGCGCACCGTCGGCGACGAAAGAAAGCCAGAGGACGTCTGGTCAACGGCAGTCTCCACCAATACTTCGCAAATTGGAACTCCGTCAACTCGACACCCACCGTCGCGTTGTCGGTACTGGTTTTTTGGATTTGTTGCACAGCAAAGGTTTGCGACTGGATTCTCAGTTTCAAGGAGTTGTTTTTCGAGCCGTCGCTGGTGCGAATTCGAATCACCCTTCGCCCGCTGAGAGAAAGCTTGACAGGCTTTCCATCATTAATACTCACGACAACCATGTTCGGTACGGGGCCGGTATCGACAACGATCGCGATCCAACCGATCCGGCGAGGCCGGGTGAAAACGAATTGCAGGCTAGCATCGCCGTCGGTCCAAACAGTGCGTTGCCCATCGCCCCGTTCGACTCCACGCAAACCTTGCGACGAAACGGATGCATGCTCTCGTTTGGAACCCAAGGTACCCCGCATATAGTAAGCGGCTGGATAGACTGGCTGATGGATGTCTGTGTTAGCGGGATTGCCTCGCATGCGAGAGCGAATACGATCCGCAATATGAAAAGTCACGTCATTGCCTTTTCTGTGATTGCCGCGCTTCGAAACAATGCATTCATTTCTAAATCGACTCTGTCGACGATGGGGCCTTTTGAAGTCCAGTTCCACTGAGACAGGTATTCTGAAATCTGGTCTGCAAAGGACGCTAGAAATAACTCCGGCATCGATTCGCCGAGAAACCCTTCCATCGCGGTCGCATAGCTGTCCCCGTTATGGCGTGTGAGTGCCCATTGCTTTGCTTTGTGGGCCCGTTTTACAGACTCTTCATAATGCTCCGTGATAAACTCGAGGTGCTCATGGATAGCTTGCGCTTCTGTTTCGATGGGCACACGCATCACAAGCGATTCTGGGATTTCATCGTAACAACCGCCACAACTAACCAACGTCGGACGGCCGCTCGCTAAGCTAGATATGATGCTTGCCGACGCTCCCTCGATGATCGGAAATCGCAAGCATGCGATCGCGTTTGCGTTTTTCATTTCACGTGCGAGCGATTTGTCATCGATCGATCCGAGCAGTTCCAGATCCACTTTGGCAGCCCCTGATCTCGCGATCTGCTTTAGGTGCTCTGCGTACGATTTCGAAACGCCGCCAGCGATGCGGTACTGCCATTTCGAAGCCAACCAAGGGTGGCTTGCCAGGGCACGGACGATGGACTCACAACGCTTGTTGGGATTCACATCGCCTATCGTCAATAGCTGAAGTTTAGAATCTGAAATGGTAGGAGGTGGGAATTCCCTTTCGATGTTTTGCGGGTAGGCCAAGGGAATGGTTGTCACAGGGCAATGCAGTAGCCGTGCGGTCGATTTGTGGTAAAAGTCTGCATGCGTAATGACCCCTAGAGTATTGGCGGCAGCAAACCGCAACACGGGATGTTTGGTCGCGGCAGACATGTACCAATCTTTTTGAATGTCGTGGGCTGCTGCGGTGTGGTAGTCTGCCAAGGCGTTCGCGCCAGCTTCTTCGGACAAGACGCGGCAGTAACTTCGGGTGGGATCCTCGCTGCACCATTCGTAAAGCAGATGGTGAAGCATATAGTCGTGCAGGATCGTCACGCCCGGCACACGTTGTTGATGTTCGATCGCGTAGTAGTGATTTGCAAAATGATTGCCTAAGTTGTAAATCACTAAATCAAATTTTGAGAGGTACTGCTCCGCATGGGCATCAAAAGAGTGTGCGTATTCCAGCGGGCCAACCCGGGAGGCCTCTGTTTTTGAGACGTGGGATTGAGGTTTTTCACTCCGAATGGTAGTGACCTGGTGCCCCTTCTCTAGCAAGGCCGATATCACCTCGCGACTAAAAGCGCCGATCGCGGAGTACTTCGAATAGGGTGTGTACCAAGCTAGTTTCATGCTACCAACCTTTCCACGGTTGTCTTCCAGTTGATCCCCATCGCGAGCCATCGTTGCTTGGCATTTCTACCAATGGCTATCGTCTCATTCCGTCGTGTAAAAAGTCGATCCAGACAGGCTGCAATCTCCACCGGATCTGGATTGCATACCCAACCTGTCTCCTCGTGAAAAACCAAATCCAGTAACCCTCCCGAATCCGTGGAGGTCAGGACAGGTTTTGCTGCTTGATTTGCTTCCATCGACACGTATCCCAACGAGTCTTCGTCGATCGGGAGATAGGCGCATGCGAGCGAATTGCTGAGGTAGTCCGCGATCTTTTTTCGGGAGTGGAATCCGATATCCGTTCGAATTCTGCTCGACAGTTCATACTTCTGGATGAGCTTGTGGATTTGTCGAGCATCGTCCTGCGAGTCCGCGGGCCCTGCAATGAGGAGTTTGCACTTGGATTTGGTATACCGCATGGCCTCCACCATCAGGTACTGCCGCTTGGTTTGATTGATTCGACCGCCACAAAATACATAGTCGCCATAGTCACCTTCAATGAATTCTTCCGGGCTATTGATCGGTGTTCGAATCAACTCGCTTTCAAAGCCATTGAATCGACGTAGACGATTTTGAACCACGGGTGAAATAGCGCACAAGCGGCGAACGCCGGCGAAGCAATGCGAGTCCGCGCCTGCGATCGACCGACGCAATTCCTCCCCCTGAGGGCTGACGGGAATGTTGCTGCTTCCAGATTCCCACATGTCGTACGCTTGTCGGTACTGATGCACTAACCACAGCACTTTTTTTGGATGCGGGATCAAGTACGCCGGGAACTTCAACGCGATCACCAAGTCCGCATCGTCGACTTGCATTAAGCCGCATGCCAACATCTCGTTGTAAATCTGCTCAGGCGGATCGTAGCGGAACGGCACTCGCAGCAATTCCACTTGATGGCCCATGCCTTCAAGGTGCATCACCAGATGGGTTGCAAGCTCTTCGGCTCCGCCCCGGACAAATGGGACCATATTGTTTACGACGCAGATCTTCACGCAGAAAGCCTTTCTGGTCTTGCCATCATCTCTGACGCGGGAGCGATCGCGTCGAGGATACCTTCGCCCAATTGGCTCGGATCGACGACCTGAAATCCACTGAGCTCGTCTTGGCGCAAAGTATCTTCGCAAGTTTCAGAAAAGCAGAGCTTCACTCGGGCCTCAGCCAGAGCAACCGACTCCGCCCGATAAAGCAGTTGACGCTCAGCCAAATACAAAACGTTCTTGTCCTCTAAATACTTCTTTTGCAAGCAATCTTCGAGCCGTCCCAAATCATCGGCGACGACAACGATTTTGTTGGGATGCTGCAACAAGTGTGTGGGCGCTGAAAGCGACAATAGCCAGTCTGCAGAATTCCGCACATCTAATAGGCGGAAGGAAGTCGCTTGTGCAACCAAGGTGGATCTCTTGATAGCAAAAGGCAATGTCAAGACATCGACCGAGAATCCTCGCGAGAGGAGTTGGTTCTCTAGCGTAGTCAAATCAAATTGCTCACTCCTTAAAGCCTTGATTGTTGTCGCTAGCAGGATTCGCATTTAAGCCATTCTATGAAGCCGCGTGTGGGGGTATTTTGCAGAAAATAACAATTTTGCACACCGAATGTCAACCGCAATCGCTTGCCTAAATCTTGCATCCAAGGGGTGTGGTCAAACGATCAAAGTACTGAGAATATTGGGTTGCGACCTCTGACCATGTGTACTTCCGCATCGCTTCTTGCGAATGCTGAGCGTCCCGGCTGGCGGATTCGGGATTTTCCAGGATTCGCAGGATAGCTTGCGCTATTTCATAGCAGCAGCGGGGGTTGAAGGTCTCGGCTCGTACATCCAATCTATGCAAGTGTTCTAGGAATGCCGGGATCGAGGACATAGCGACAGGTGTTCCCAAAGCCCACGCATCTAGACCGGATCCATTTCCCGCTTCATAAACGGACCCGTTGATAACGAGTCGAGAACCTTGAATGAGCGCCTTGATCTCTGCATCGGATCTCAGTCCGAGGCTCATTATTTGGGCATCGGATTCAACATGATCCACGTACCAAGGGACATTCGCGTTCGCCCGAATTCCATCGGTGCCGTGCCCTGCAATGATCAATCGAATGTTCGGAAACTTTCGGGTAGCATAGTAGAATCCACTGAGGACTTGTCCCAGATTTTTATGCGCGGAGATGTTGTTTAAACAGAGCATGTACTCGCCGCGAATTTGCATCTTTTCTAGATGGTTTCGCATCTCATGGTTGTCCATCCTGCCCGCCGTTCCCAAATGCGAGAGAGGGATGACATGGGGGACTTGTTGGCTCGCGGGAAAGGTACGCGCGAACTCTTCGGCGATGAAATCGGAGGAGACCACCGCGTGGCCATGGTCTATCCAGTGCTGGTGCTGCGCCTTCATCTGGGCCAAGTCTTTGGGTTTGTCGACGTAGCTCCCCACGAAATGCGTGTAGTTGAAATCATGAGGTACAAAAACGATTGGAATGTTCAGTTTGGGACACTGAATACCGAACGGCCAAGCAAACAGTACGACATCGTGGCACTCGAGATCCAGCAACCATTTTCGATATGCGGACGCTCCCAACATTTTTCGAAAGAGACTCAAAGCCAAACGAGAAGAACTTCGCCCATCGACGCTTCTCAAAGGAGGCATTCGCTTGACCGCAATTCCCATCCCCTCCAATTGCTTGTAGGGAGAGGAATCGGTACGGTCCACAGAAAGGACCCCCTTTCCCATAAACGCGGTAATTTCAAGATCTGGGCGGACCTCACGTAGGCCTTCGAGCAATCGACACGTGTATCGCCAACCGCCTGTCGACGCATTTTGCAAAACAACGGCAAGTTTTTTCGTCGCTTGCCCGTTCGTCAGGTGCTGATTAACCATTGTTTCTCGCTCGCATGCGCGAAGCGGCTATTCACTCGCAAAGGCATTTTATTTCACCGTTTCGGGCATTTCCAACTTGCTTGCTATATTTGCGACATCCACCGTGTTTTGTTGAAACGCACATATACGAAACGTAACGTCTCGCATGGGAGTATGAAGCGGTTTCGCATCGCAATAGAAATTTAAATAATGCGTTCCTGGTGGTACTTCAACAGTCCTTTTGACCGGGACGGGTTGTTGCCCAATTTCGAGCTCTTCAGTCATTCCCAGTCCTTCGATGCGCGCTTTGACGCGCGGTTCGGTTGCGGTAGCGATGCCGAATTGAACTTCGATACGGCGACTCGTGTTTGCCATATTGAGAATCTTCAATCGCGCCTTTTTCCCATGCACCCAGCGGAATCGCTCATCGGGGTAAACCTCTTCGACATCTGCGTTTTCCCATTCGGTCAAGACGGGATGCTGGGCAGCATCCTTCATTGCCGCGAACGTGTCAGGGGAGTGTTGCGATCGCAGCCGACTTTCGTAGCTTTGGATGGGAAAAAAGCTCAGTCGGCCATTGTCGCTCACGGTCGGTTTCATTCCCAATTCCAGTTCGAGCGCGGCTTCCATTTTTGCGCCGTTGTCTGCGTACAGTTTTCGGTCGATGTAGATTCCACCAAACTCCATCAAAGCCAATGTTTGAAGGGCTTCGCGTGGAGATTGCGCATCTATCCAGTCCTGTATATGTGCAGGGGCTCGACCGAGCACCGCGCCAAAACTCCAAGTCAACGTGTCGGAATGCAAGTAACCACGGAAGTGGGAATAGGGGTCGAATTGGATGGCTGGGCCGGTTTGAGATAGAAAATTCTGGACCGGGTACTGGAATACCTTGGAGGATTTGCCGATGGTTTGGGAAATGAAATTCACGAATTTCTTGTCGTTTTCCAACTCAGCCAATTCCGTTGGGCCAGTCATTCGGCAATAGCGGCTTTGCTCGATGCCGCTCCATGCGGCGCATAATACCAATCCGGCGGTGAATGCCATTTGAAGCCGACGACGGCTGGAAAGTTGGCCATGCATCTTTGCGATCCAGAAACCCACTGGAACGAGCGAGAAGAACATTATGTAGATACTGATGCGATTGTATCCTCGCAAAGCACCCCCCGTGAACAAATTAGTCAGGGCGCTGAATCCACCGATTGTTGCCAATAGCAAGGTGGCGACATTGAGAATACTCATCGCATCGACAGAGGCGTCCTCGGGCTTCTTGCCCCTGTTTTGACGGAAGAGCAGCCAGCCTACCAGCGATAGGAAACCGATCGCCCCGACGGTTCCCAACGCGGGTGCCGAGCCTTCACTGGGCGCGATCGTGCCTTTTTCATATTTGTCTCGAAGCCGCCCCAATTTTTTAACGGGGTGGTTTTCTGCAGGCAACAGCAACGAAGCGATCTTGAGACCATACATTTCTGCATGGTTCCAATTTCGAACCGTTGCCAACATGGGCGATTTATTCTTCCCATGCTGAAGCGAGTACATCAGATTGGGGGCGATGTTGAGTATGAAAAATCCGGCGATCAAACAAATGAGGCTAGCGGCCCGAAAAACGGGTTGCCAAGAATGCGTTCGCACGGCCGCGTAGGGTCCCGCGATGAGCAAAAGAAACGCTGCAAAAAGTGGATAGTATGGGAAGTCAAATCCGAGTGTTGCGCAAATGAATACGGCCACGCAACTCGGCAATGCAAAAACCTTCCATTTCAGCTTGCCATCCTCAAGATTGAAAAAGAGATCTTTTCGATTTTGAAGGACCCAAGCGATGACGATCATCGACAAAGGAACCGTGAAATAACATCCTAGCCAGAGATGCGATTCTCCTCGCCAGAAGTGATACGGTGAAAATGCGAAAATCAAGCTTAGGAAAACGCTCGGCGTCACCGACATCCGCAATGTCTTAAACGCGGCGAGAGAACATACCGCGATCAACGGAAAACTCAGCAGAAAGTAGTAATTAAGCAGTCGAAACGCGTTCGTCTCGAACATCGCCATCAACTTAATAATTGCTAAATGCAAACTGGGATTGGATGGGTAGTCGTAAAACTCCATTTTCATCGGAGCGCCCAAAAGGGGATTCTCCAACCACCAACCTTCCTGCACTACCGTCTTGATCGGAATCGTGACTAGGAATGCATCATGGGCATATTCGAACGGGATAGATAGGTCCCGATGAAAGACATCCAGCAGCAGAAAGACGCCAAGCAAAGCGACGATCGGCGTCGCGATAAAAGCGATGGTCCATTGCGTTCGATCGCTTTTTGCAGCTACGGGATTGCTTGATTCCGTTTCCAATGAATTGTCTCGTGATTGCATTCGTAGTCCTTCGGGTCAGAAGTTGAATTGGGTGGGTTCACGCAGCCTTGGCGATTCGGACGCTCGCAGGGTGGGTATTTGCCGAATGGTCCGCGGGGACGTTAAGACGACTTTCAACAATGGTCAAAGGCTGCTTCTTTACTTGCCGATAGATGCGGCCGATGTACTCTCCCATAATGCCAAAGAACAATGCGTTGAGGCTTGTCGATACCAGCACCAAAACGATCAAAGTCGTAAATCCGGCTGGCCAATCTTGCCCGACGGTCATCCGAGCTGCACAGTAGACCGCCATGACTAGGACGGCCGCGCAGAAGATGATTTGACTGCAGTACGTCGCCAACCGCAGGGGCATGGTCGAGTGGTTAAGAATGCCGTCGATCGCAAGTTTCAGTAAGTCACTAAAACTAAACTTGCTTTCACCCGCCACGCGAGCATCGCGATCGTAGGGGATACCGATCTGCCGGAACCCAAGGGTCGTAATGAGCCCTCGCAAATAGGGTGTCGCATCGTCGATGGATCGCAGTTGCTCGACGATACAGCGATCAACCAAACGAAAGTCTCCTGCATCTAACGGCAAGCGATGTTCGCTCAATGCGTTGAGGATACGGTAGAAAACTTTTCGCATTGCGGTAATCCAAAAGCCTTCTTTCCGGACCTTGCGAACACCATAGACGACTTGATAGCCTTGTTCCCATTTGCGAACAAATTCCAGGATCATGGCGGGAGGGTCTTGAAGATCGCAGTCCAATTGAATGACGGCATCGCCAGAGGCATTCAAATACCCAGTCATAATCGATGCTTGGTACCCAAAATTGCGGGAAAATCGCAGAACTCGGACCCGTGGGTCCTTTGCCGCTAGTCCGGTCAGAATGTCAAAGGACCCATCTGTCGAATGGTTGTCGGTAAACAAAAACTCGAATCGGTAGCGGTCCGAGATCGGCTGGGTCGTATTCTGCACTGTCTCGTATAGCCGCAGGATGTTTTGGTCCTCATTGAGGACGGGAACGACGATCGAGATAAGCGGCAGTGTGGCATCCATGACAGAGAGCTTTGAAAGGGGCATGTGGACTTAGAAAAATGGGAGCGAGCTAAACTATCCTACGTTTCGCAGCGAATGCGTTGCGCAGGATTCTTGGCAATCCCGTTTGGACTTCTCAACGACGTATTCGCCGGACAATCCAAATCGAATCGAGTCGACAATCCAATCCAGCATTGCTTTGGAGAGACCAGGATAGACCCCGACCCAAAAAGTATCATTCATAATGCGATCTGTATTGATCAAGGGGCCCACCACCCGGTGCGGAATGCCTTGATAGGCAGGCTGTCTCAATAAGTTACCCGCAAAGAGTAGCCGGGTTCCAATCTTCCTCGACTCCAGCAACCGCGTCATGTGAAACCGACTGATGGGAGCTGTGTCCCGAACGGTAATAGGGAATCCAAACCAGCTCGGGTTGCTATTGGGAGTTGCAACAGGCAATTCAATCAGGTCCGACTCGCATTCCAAGGCATTGGTCAAGTACTCAAAGTTCTCACGACGACTCTGAATAAAGTTCGGCAGCTTCTTGAGTTGGCTGACTCCGATCGCAGCTTGCATATCGCTCAGTTTGAGGTTGTATCCGATATGGCTATAGGTGTACTTGTGGTCATAGCCTTCTGGGAGCTCGCCGAGTTGCCAGCAGAACCGCTTACCGCACGTATCGTCAACGCCCGGAGGGCACCAGCAATCCCTTCCCCAGTCGCGAAACGACTCGAGAAGCTTTTTGAGCTTCGGAGAACGGGTGAGAACCGCTCCGCCTTCACCCATGGTCATATGGTGCGCGGGATAAAAGCTAACGGTCGCAATATCGCCAAACGTTCCTACTTTTTGACCGGCATATTCGGCGCCGACTGCGTCACAGCAATCTTCAATCAGCCAAAGGTCATGCTTCTTAGCAAAATCCGATATGGCCGCCAAGTCGAACGGGTTGCCAAGCGTATGCGCGATCATAATCGCTCGCGTTTTATCGCTAAGCGCTTCTTCAAGGCGGGTGACATCGATATTGTACGTCGGGATGTCTACATCTAAGAAAACGGGGATCAGGCCGTGCTGTATGATTGGATTTACAGTGGTTGGGAATCCCGCAGCGACCGTGATCACTTCATCGCCGGGCTTCAAACGATCGTTGCCTAGCTTGGGGGACGTCAAGGCTGCGATTGCCAAGAGGTTGGCGCTGGAACCCGAGTTTACCAATAGGCACGAACGCTGGTCCATCACTTTGGCAAACTCTCGCTCAAATTCATCAGCGAACCGGCCGGCTGTCAACCAAAAATCGAGGGACGCGTCTACCGCATGCTGAATATCTTCGGCATCAAAGACCTTTCCGCTGACCGGTACGGGTGTCTTGCCGGGTTCAAATGGCTTGGCGGGCCATGCCGCAGAATAGTATTTTCCGACTTTGTCTCGGATGTCGTCACGCAATGAATCGGCTTGTAAAATGGACATTGTTCCTACCCTCCTTGGTAGTCGGATCATGCAGCGGCGGTCATGCTGTTTTGACCGCGTCGAAGACAAAATTGTATTCCCTGTTTCAAATCAAAATGGGGCCGCCATCCGGTGGCGTCTTGGAATCTTTTGGGATCACCGACGATCATGGCTGGCTCTCCTCTACGATTGGGCTTCGTCCCCCATCGCAATAGCGACTGCGGTCGACCCATTTCTGCCGCGAGAGTTTCGCCCACTTCGCGTACGCTATGACCAATGCCTGTGCAAAGATTGTAGATGGTATATGGCAGCAATTGGTCCAAATGCAAAACGGCTGCACAGAATGCTTGTGCTGCATCATCGATGTACATCCAGTCTCGCACCTGCGTTCCATCGGTCAGATCGATAGGTTGATGACTCGCTAAGCCCCGTATGAGTGTTGGAAGAAGCCGTTGTGCTACTTCGCCATCTCCGTACACCCCAAACAATCGGAGTACGGTCAAATCAACATCAAGATGGCGAGCCAAGCCGATCGCCAATTGGACCGATGCTGCTTTCGTCGACCCATACAAGCTGAATGGATGCACGAGATCTTGCTCCGCCAGCTTGCGTTCGTCTACTGCGGCGTATTCGAAACAACTTCCCGTGTGTAGGATCGCTTTGCAACCCGCGTTTGATGCCGCTTGAACCAAGTTCAATGTGTAAGTGATATTTCCGTTCATGAGCTGATCGAAATCGTTTCCTCCGGCTGTCACTCCAGCGGCAGCGAGGTGCACGATCACGTCGGGTTGAACCATCGTCAATAGCGATTCCAGCTCATCTACGCCAAAAGTTAGGCAGGTTTTGAGATGGATTCCACTCAGATGGAATGGCGTTTCCCCTAGCTTTTTTCGAGTCAATCCAAAAGTGGAAATACCCATCTCCATCAGGCGGCGCGCGACGGCCGAGCCAACGAATCCGGTGACCCCCGTGACGAGCACTCTTTTCCGGCCTTCCATGCTTCCCACCTTTCCTGATAGAGCGTGATCTGCTGTTCCATCATGTCCCAATGACTCATTGATTTGGTCGACGTGGCGTTGTACCAGTCTACGGACCACGCGATGCGCTCTTTCATGGTTAACAAAGGAGACCACCCCAATTCCGCGTGCGCTTTGCTCGAGTCCAATCTCAAAAACTTCGCTTCGTGCGGTCCAGTAGGTTGGGGCTCTTCCACGACTTGACCGCGTTGCCAATGCTCGACGATCGCGTTGGCCAGGGTTCGTACCGTTACCGCCTCGGATTCCGATGGTCCAAAATTCCAAGCTCCCGAATACTGACTTGGCTTGCTCAGCAAGGCTGCTCCCAACTGCAAGTACCCGCTCACGGCTTCCAGCACATGCTGCCAAGGCCGTATCGATTCCGGCCTGCGGATGACGACGGGTTGATCCGCCAACACTGCACGCACAATGTCAGGAATCAACCGGTCTGAGGACCAGTCTCCCCCTCCGATCACGTTACCAGCTCGTCCGCTGGCAATGCCAACCGGATGGCTCGCGTTGCTGTACGAACGCCGAAAAGCGCTGGTCACCAATTCGGAACAACCTTTGCTCGCGCTGTACGGATCGAAACCGCCCATCGGCTCGTCCTCGCGATACGCCCAATACCATTCTTTGTTCTCGTAGCATTTGTCCGATGTCACGTTGACAATCGCAGACACGGAAGAGCATTTTCTGGCCGCGTCCAACACATGTACGGTACCCATGACGTTGGTCGCAAAAGTCTCGACAGGCTCCTCATAGGACAGCCTTACCAGCGGTTGTGCGGCCAGATGAAAAACGACGTGTGGTTTCACCTTCTCAAAGATCGCGTTGACGACTTGAGCATCCCGGACGTCTGCGTGCTCAACCTCAAATTGATCCGCCAACGTCGGCACCGAGCCATCGGGACTTGCCAACGGAGCGAGTCCAAAGCCAGAAACGGTCGCGCCTAAACTCTTAAGCCACTTTCCTAACCACTGTCCCTTGAAACCGGTGAGCCCTGTCACTAGTACGCGTTTGCCGCGATAGGCCTCTGAAAAAGTCGTCATCCTGAATTCCTCTCCACGGGGCTTTTTTGGTGTTCCACATTTCTTCTAAAAGCTGCTTTTCTCGCAGCGTGTCCATCGGCTGCCAAAATCCATCATGGCAATAAGCCCGCAACTGACCCTCTTTGCTCAGACGCTCTAGTGGGGACTTTTCCAAAACGCATCCGTCGCCATCAAAGTAGTCAAAGACCTCGGGCTCAAACACAAAGAACCCACCGTTGATCCAACCCTCAGACGTTTGAGGCTTCTCTGCGAAGCTACTTACGGCCCCGTCCTTGATATCCAGGCATCCAAAACGTGCCGGTGGGTGAACTGCCGTGATCGTTGCAAGGCACCCGTGCGACTGGTGAAAATCCACGAGCTCACCGATGTCTATATTGGCGACGCCGTCGCCATAGGTCGCCATGAACCGCTCGTTTCCAATGAGTGGCTGGAGCCTCAAGAGCCTTCCACCGGTCATCGTTTGGGAACCGGTGTCGATCGGCGCCACATCCCAATTTGGCAAGTCCGCGCGGACGATTTTCTTGGATCCATTGTGTAAATTTAAGGTCCAATCGCTATTTCGAACTTGAAAGTTAGAAAAATAATCCTTGATGTATTCCCCTTTGTACCCACAAGCGATCAAGAAATCCTGATACCCATAAGAATGATAGATCGACATTACGTGAACGAGGATCGGAATCCCTCCAATCTCAACCATCGGCTTAGGGCGCAAACTGGTTTCCTCAGAAAGCCGTGTGCCTAATCCACCTGCAAGTATTATGGTCTTCATGTGTCCTCCTTGTTGACAACGGACAAGAGCATAACGGAATTGCCGGTGCCGCGCCAAGACGAGAATTCAAGGCGGATACCAACACCAACGGCCACTTGCAAGCGGGCAAATGGGACCCAGTTAGTTTCGCTTTTCGAATCCTTCTATTAGCTTGCTTTGGCATGCCGACCAACTTTCCGCCCAAGTCGTCCTCTTCATGGCAGGCCTCGGTTCACCGCGATCACCACTGCGGAGTTGACGTTCTAAATCCATTACCGCGTCCGACAGCCCGGAAGGTGATCCTAACTCAAAGTAAGTGCATCCACCCCCTCCCACTTCGCAATGGACCGGGATGTTGCTTGCAAGCACCGGCTTGCTATGCCATTGTGCCTCGACGATCGGAAGACCAAATCCTTCCGAGCGCGAAGCGGTCACAAAAGCGCGACACTGCTGATAGCAATAACGGACCTCAGCGTCGGAGGCGTTGAAACAGACAAGGAGGCGACGGCCCAGTTCCGAGTGAGTCCTCAACCGTTCCAGGATCCCCTCGCACTTCCAGCCCACTCTCCCGACAAAACACAGTCGCAAATCAGGATGGCTCGGCCAAAGCCGCTCGAAGGCATCCAACACGTATTCCTGATTCTTTCTTGGCTCAAAGGTTCCTAAACAAAGGTAGGGGTGGATGCCTCCGGAGTTTTCAAAAAAGTTCGACAATTCCTCGCGAATTTTCCCCGTTTGCAAACGGATTTCCGCTCCCAATGGAATCGCCGAAATGTTTCGAGTGACTGTTTTATTGGGCCAATGCGCCGCGATGAAATCCTCCAATTGAACCCGCACCGTCTTGGAAATGGTTAGGATCGCATCGGCCTGCGTCACCACGCTCTCGAGATACCCGGCAAAATTCCTATTGCGCGAGGCATCGATCTCGCCCGTGACATTGTCCTCGAGCGGGATCAAATCGTAAACCAAACACGCGACATACGCTCCCGACTCTTTGGCGACTCGTATGGCCGAACCAATATCCGCCGTGGCCCAATACGCGTCCGGGAGCCAAAGGATATCGCTCGGCTTTACTTCGATACGCTGCGAACCCTTCGCTGCGTCCGTAAATGCATTCGACAATTGACGTTTGTACCTGGACTTGAACACACCTAAATGCCCGCTACTTGGCAACAACCAGCGATATACTTTGCGCGAGCCAGACGCCTTGCAAATCCATTTTGCCAAAAGCTGATAACCGCGCGGCGCATCCTTCAAGCAATCGGACTGATACCTGGCTACAGACTCAAACAAATGGCAGGCAACCTCGCCCAATTCGAAAATCGCACCCTGGTGAATAAAGACCGGTACCACCTCCACGTCCGGTATCCTCTCCCCGGGCTTTTCCGAAGCCGATTCTTCCTGCTGCAAAGCTGCATTCAAAAGGCTTCGTACGACTCGCTCTATCCCGGACTGCTTCCCCGAGGCTACAGAGAAAGTGGTGTCAAAAAGGACTCGCATATGGGCGGCAATATCTTTAAGGGCTAGCTATCACACACAATGCAGCGCGGAGCCAAGGTGGCCATACCGAATGCGTCTCGCTGCAACATGCACTGGATTCTGAACAACTCTCAAACCATTGGAAAGTCCAAAAGATTTTCTCTCTGGCTATCCACAGTGGTTACGCTATCTAACTTTGTCTAGCGGTAGGACTCTCGCCATCCCCCTGTTCGCTTTCGAATAAATTCACTTAGGTGTGGCCATTGCGTCGAAGAAGCCAATGAAGAAGCCAATATTGACGCTACTGTTTCGATTTGCTATCCCTCTTGGATTGTCCACACTTTTTGCACTCAAGAATGGTGTTTGCAAGGATGAGCCATTGGGTTTTATACACACGGGAACACTGAACCAATGAATTTGCCTTTCCAAAGCAAGTCTGCGAAAGCCGATCAGCCCATGCGGTTGTTCGTCGATGCATCGCATACCATTGCGTCTGGCAAGAATTCCGGTATCGAACGGGTGGTGCGAAACATCCTTTCTGAGTGCGGTCGTTGGTGCGAACAAGATGGCTTGCCCAAGCCGCAGATGGTGACACATCATTCCGATCGCTTTGTTGCGGTGGATGAAAAACTAGCGACTCAATTCTCGAAACTGGCATCCATCGAGTCGAATGTTTATGGCTTTTTACCGACAACCTATGCGCGCTTGGCCAACTGGATTTGTGACCGAGCCCATTCCCCTCGCCTCAAAAAATGGTTCCTCCCGCAAGCGGGTCACTTGGGGATATTCAAAGTCCCTCACTCGGCCTACTCCTATCTCATCAAGCGTTCGGTCGCTACCAAAGCCAGTACCATCGATCCCAATCCGAATGACTTATTCGTTCTCCCAGATGCCTACTGGACCAAACGAGGTGTCTGGCAAGCGGCAGCGTCGGCCCGAAAAAAAGGTGCCACCGTCGCAACGGTGATCTACGACCTCATTCCGCTCACTCATCCCCAGTACGTCGGAAAGAAACGGATGGAGGGTTTCCGAAAATACCTGCATCATGCCATCGAGAACTCCGACCTGCTGGTCACGATCTCACAAACCGTTGAGCACGAAGTCAACCTGTATATCGAAAAGTACCGCGATGAGCTTGCAAGCGTTCCCAGCGCGGTGAAGCACTTGACGTTGGGTGCAGAGCTCAAGCTGGTCGGTGGCGAAGTGCGTTCGGACGTTCGCGACTTGTTCCGTCCGAACGGCCAAGCCAATCCCTATTTGATGGTCGCCACGTTTGATCCTCGCAAGAATCACCACTATCTATTAGATGCCTTCGATCTGCTTTGGAAAACTCGCGATGATCTTCGCTTATGCTTGATCGGTCGGGTCGGTTCGCTCTGCGAAGATGTCGTCCATCGCATCCGCAATCATCCCGCCTATGGCAAGAGGCTCTTTGCGTTTCACGATATCAAAGATGCGGACCTGCAACATTGCTACAAGGCCTGTCGCGGCGTTATCTTCCCTTCGATCGTGGAAGGGTTCGGGCTCCCTATCGTGGAGTCGTTGTGGTTCGGAAAACGCACCTTTGCAAGCGATACTCCTATCCATCGCGAGGTCGGAAAATCCGATTGCGCCTATTTCGACTTAAACGATCCTGCCTCTCTGGTGGCAGAGATCGAAAAGTGGGAACAGATCGCAGACGACAAACAATCCACCCTGCCGATGCGCAAGCCGACCACATGGGAAGAATGCAGCCGGTTACTGATTTCGCATTGCGTGAACGCTCAGCAATCGATCAAGAATCGCGCTGCCTAAGCTCCGCCTCGCTGCCTAAGATCCGCCGTGCTGCATGTACACTTCTTCATAAGGTTGGATCACGACAAAGCCATCGCCTCGAAAGACCATTTGAAGGCTCTCGCCGCTCCCACGGCCGAAAAAAGTCTTGAGGCTCACATCGGTCTTGAACTCGGGTGACAAATTGCCACTCCAGGCTACCGTTGCATTGGGATCGGTATAGACGGGCGTCTGCGATGTTACTCGCAACGTCACCGGATCGTAATGCGTGGTCAGAGCCAACATTCCGGTTCCTTCAAATCTCGCATTGAACAGCCCGCCGCTCATCATGGCCGCCATCTTGCGCAGCATCTTGATTTCATAAGTCAGAGACATCTCGAACGCCAAGACGTCATTTGCATTGACGAAGATGGATTGGTTTTCGAGCGAAAGGATCGTGATCTTCTTTCCGGAGTCGGCGAGGTAGAGCTTGCCTTGGCCGGTCGCTTTGGTGAGCCGCGTCCCTTCGCCGCTCACCGCCTTCTTGAGCAAATTGCCAAACCCTTGCTCCAAGATCCCTTCTCGAGTGAATTTGATATCGCCCAGATACGCGACCATGGAACCGGTTTTGGTCCAAATCTGCCCGTTCAAATTGATCTCCATCAACCGATCGTTCTCCAGTTCGAATAGCCCTTGTCCTAGATCTCGCTGAGACGTCTTCTGAACAAAACTGTTTAAATCAAATCGGGACATCGGATCTTTCAACTTTCGGTTAGGAGTTCGGAGGAATTCACCCGTGCGAGGAACTGTGGCAAACGAAACATTGGACATGAAAACCGGGTCAGAATATAGCAAATTTTGCACGCCTCACTCAGAATCTATGCATTGATAGCGTTTTGGGCTAAAATTGAGTTTGCATCCTGTTGCGAGCCGCCCTATCTGCGCTCCCTGCCCTCCTCACTTCCTTTCCTCGGTCGCTCTTCATGGCTTCAATTCCCTGGTCCGTTGCCGAAGATTCACTCGACGTTAATTTCTCGGTGCCACAACTGCTCCGACTGCGATGCACGCGCGATTGTTTCGCCGAGGATTGGGACCAAGTGTTGCCGTTGCTCAAATCAGATTCCGCGAAAGCTCGCGTCCAAATTTGGATCGATCGGAGCGTTGTGGATAGCAACCCTACCGTCCTTCCGAATCTTTCCAGACGCATCGCGGAGTCCGATCAAGCTCTCGAATTGGTCGCACCCATTGCGCTCGTCGATGGCGGGGAACAAATCAAAAACGATCCCGACGCCATCGAGAACATTTTTCGCGCCATCGATCGCGATGGTCTGGATCGACGCAGCTACATTCTCGTGATCGGCGGGGGCGCTGTTCTGGACGCCGTAGGCTATGCAGCAGCAATCGCACACCGAGGCATCCGGCTGATCCGTTTCCCGACGACCACGCTCGGTCAAGCGGACTCGGGCGTCGGCGTAAAAAACGCCATCAATGCCTACGGCAAAAAGAACTGGAAGGGGACCTTCGCGGTCCCTTGGGCCGTCGTGAACGACCAGTCGCTGATCTCCCACTTGCCCGATCGAGATTTTCGAGCGGGCTTTTCGGAGGCGGTAAAGGTCTCTCTTCTAAAAAGTCCTTCCGCCTTTCGATACCTTTGCGAACATGCAACGGCGATTGCTCAGCGCGATTGGAATGCCGTGATGCCGGCGATACGTTCGAGCGTATTGATGCATCTCCATCACATCACGCACGGGGGCGACCCGTTCGAAATGCAGGAAGCCCGCCCTCTCGATTTCGGGCATTGGTCGGCTCACAAACTCGAACACTTGACCCACTTCCGACTGCGGCACGGCGAAGCGGTGTCGATCGGTGTGGCGCTCGATACGGTCTATTCGCATCTGGTACATGGCTTGGATTTTTCGGATGTACAGCGTACGCTTAAGGTGCTGAGCGACCTTGGCCTGCCTTTGTTCGATTCGGAGTTGGCGGAACAAGCGATATTTGACGGCCTCGAAGAGTTCCGACAGCACTTAGGTGGTAGACTAACGGTCACGATGCTCAAAGCGGTTGGCCAAAGCATCAATGTCCACGAGATCGATCAATCCGCCATGCGCAAAGCAATCGAAATGGTTCGCGAACAAAGTTTGGTATTGGCCCGATGACCGATCCTCTCTCGTCACCCTCTGAGCCAGCACTGCAAACCATGGAATCCACCGGTCTCTATTTGGTTCGGGTGGGCTTCCAACAAGACATCCTACCCGTTCAAACGGGCGCCGTCGCATTGACCCGAGGGGAGCGTATTTTATGCCGGACCGCTCGCGGGGTCGAAATGGGCGAAGTCTTAGCCGCGACTCAACCCGAGCATGTCTCGATCGTCGATGCCAGTAAATTGATTCGCAAATCCAGACCTGAAGATGCGTTGTTGTGGAGGCAATTGACCGCGCTGAGTGTCGATGCCAGCACAGCCTGCCAGACGTTTTTGCAAGAGCAGTCGAGCCCAGATATTCTGCTCGACGTCGAACCGCTTATCGATGGTCGCACCCTCTATTTTCATTTCCTTGGGAGCCCGTCTCCTGAGACCGAAATGCGAGTCCAAGAGCTGTCGGAGATCTACCAAAAAAGCGTTGCATCCTCCCGCTTTGCAACTTTGCTCGAACACGGATGCGGACCCGGTTGTGGAACCAAAGAGAAATCGGGTTGCGGTACCGGCGGCGGCTGTGCCGTTTGCGCCATCGCCGGCGGTTGCACGGCCGCACTCTGATTGCCAATTCCGATAGCGAGAATGAATCACCCCTTAGGCGAGCGGCAGGCTGAAGCATACCAGCCGTAGTTTGGGACCATTGTCCCGAACGAACAAACGGACGGGACAAAGGTCCCATTCTGCGGTAGTAATGGTCCCGAAGATCGCCTTAGGGAGTTTTTTGGGGGACGGAAAACCGAATTATGATCGAACAGATCGAATAATTCTTGACACTTAAGATTCGCGAAATAGCGTTAGGAATGGCCTTTTTCTTATCGTAAATCCAAGTCCCTCTCAGCTTCGCGATACTAGGCGGTAAATGACTATGCGTTCTCTTACTTCAGGCTTGTTGTGTTTGTTGTGCCTCGGCTTCGTCAGCGAGTTGCATGCGGACATCGTGGTATTCAATGTAGTTGGCACCAGTGCATTAACGCTCAGCGGGAATGCTTCTCCAGGCGGGAACAACTTCCCGTACGAAAACCAAGGAGGAGCAGCCAGTTTGACCACTACGTACCTCGGTACGATTACCGTCAACGTCGACAATGTGTTTGGGCCTGGCACCATCAGTTTTCAAAGTGCAAGTGTGGTGGCGAACCTAAATGCAATCCCCAATCTATCGCCTGCAGTGGGCGGTGGTGTGTCGGGTAATCCGGGCAGCGCACCGGCGAATTACGGAGTCACTATTCCCGCTGTGGGAGGCGTCGGGGCGCTGCGTGACATTTCGTTCAACATCGCGAGCACAAACACCGGTGTAACCGCCGGAGCCTTTGCTGTCACCAATCAAACGTGGTCCTACAACACCGGAAACTTCGACGTCAATTCGCCCGCATTGGGGCAAGGCCGTGTGAACCTTTTAGCAACCAGCCCTACCGGCCTAAACTCGGGAAGTCTAGGATCCTACTCCGTCACAGGAAACACCGCCACGCTGGTCCTGCCCACGTCGGTTGCGATCGCGTTCAACGACACACTTACCGGCATCAACATTTACACGGGTACCATCACCGCAATAGCAGCGGTGCCTGAGCCATCCTCGATCGCTTTACTATGCACTGGTTGCATGGGTGGGATCGGCGGAATGATCGTTCGGGCTAGAAAAAAACGCCGCATAGCCAACGCTCAGTAAGTAGTACCTACAGCGCGGCGTGGTCCTATTGTCCCCTTGTCCCGACGTCCCATCGTCGCCTTACGACTCGTTCCCAGGCTCTGCCTGGGAACGCACTACCATGGAGGCTCCTGCTTCCTGAGTTCACAGACTCAGGATGCATTTCGGCGAGGCGGAGCCTCGCTTGCATTAAGTTACCAGGCAGAGCCTGGTAACTAGATTGCACAGTGCAACGAAACTTGCAATCCGTCGCACTCGTTGTCGAGTCGGTTCGTGGTGGCTTTCTCGAACCGCCCATTCGTGTTGGCTGGTAGCGAAAAAAAGAAAGGCCGATGGTTCTCGCCATCGGCCTTTTTGTTCCCTGGCGCCGGGACAAACTGGAGTTTGCCCCGGCGCTCAGTATGAAGCTCTATCGTGAAGCACCGTCGCCAAGCGATCGACCCAGTAATCGCATTTTTGACGGTTATATGCTGCTCCAACCCAGGAGGAAGGCCGATCGAGCATTCCCGCAAATTCTCGATCGACGACAGAGCTTTTAATGGTTCTTTGTCGAAGGGAGAAATACGGCAACCGGATTGGGAACGTCAATGGCAATTCGTCCCGTTTTAAATTTATGGGAGGCTATATCGTTTTAGATTTTAGCCAAGCCACCTATCTTGCCAGCACGACGGAGACCGTGCTTTGGAATTCGTACCTGCCAATACAAAACGCTGAGACCAATGGACAATCGCCTACGCCAAACTGGCTTTGATTTCCTTGAGCTGGGCGGCTTCGGGTGACTTTTTGTAGTACTCGTCGAGCGGATAACAGCCCGACGCCAATCCATTTCGCGGCGCCGTTGTGCAGTCCGAAAAAGTTCTGCATACCAACTTGCGCTCGCTCTTGCCGGATTGGATCGCATCCATCAATTGCTTCGGATAGGAAAGAACCATGCGACCGATGCCGACGAAGTCCGTGCGTCTGGTCCGTACCTGATGCTGCCCCACGTACGGCAAAAACTCTTGAAGGTAAGAATAGCCTGACCCCACCATCAACGTTGCAGGGAACCTCTGCTTCAATTGATGCACAACATTGAATTGCCTAGCAACCGAAATGAGTGGATCCTCGTGGGGTTGATAGCCATCCGACGGTGGATAGGCTGCCGGTCGCAATATATGCGGCGTGTAATAAGGACTTCCAGCAGAGAGATTGAGGAGGCTAACACCTGATTGGGCGAGCCGCTCGACCAAGAGGAAAACCTCGGTCAAATCCTGCTTCATCGGCTCTCTCTCATCGATTCCAAATCCCCAAACGTACGGCACCAGTCCTGTCAAATCGCTGGGCATTCCCTGGCCTTGCTTGCCGGGACCAGCCGTCGATGGATCGGGAACAAACGGGACCGAGTCGAACGCGCTAATTCGCACTCCGATGCCCAGCCCTGGGGCGGACTGCTGAACCGCTCGGATAATCGACATCAGCAATCGAGTGCGATTTTCGAACGAACCACCATACGGGCCCGGCCGCGTTTTCGCGCCGAGGAACTCGTGCAGCAAGTAGCCGTGGCAACTCTTGATATCCACAAAGTCGGCTCCGATCTGCTGTGCGATCGCTGCCGAACGAGCGTAGTCCTGAATCAAACCTTCGAGCTCTGCGTCGGTCCAAACCGACGCGTCGCTATGCACAGAGAATTTTTTATCCAAAATAGGATGCCGGTAAGCGACCCGCGGCTCCCACCGTTTCTTGTCGTTCGGTCGGCAAAAACGGCCCGAGTGGGTCAACTGAAATCCGATGGCCAAGTCATCTACTTTGCCGTACGTCTCCTGGTGACTGCGTATCAAAGTGTCGCGCAGCGTTTCAATTCCCTTTTGGTTTTCCTCGTTGAGGATCAACTGGTTGGGATTGGCCCGTCCGTCTGGTCGGACCGCCATCGCCTCGCCACCCCAAATCAGTTTGGCACCACTTTCGCCAAATCGGCTCCATCGCCGAATCATCGCTTCGCTGATGCCGCCCGTCGGCGTGCCGTCCCAGCCCTCCATAGGCTGAATCGCGATGCGATTGCCAATCGCTTTGGATCCCCACCGCACTGCTTCAAGCAACGGGGATTCCGGGCCGCTTACCATTTGCTCATCGATCGGCAAATCGATGTTGAGGCTTGCGGTGTGTTTGCGAAAATCCGCAACCGTTTTTAGCGACGTAAGTTTGGTGAGCGTATAGGGCATCGTTGATTTCTGGGAGTCGATCACAAGTCGGGCCAGAGGTTGTTTGCCAGCGAAATCAGTGTGATCAATTTGGTCGAGTTGACTGTTCTTAAAAGTCCAGCCCGAATCTCCAATAGAGTGAGTCTTGGAAATACATTCCAAGGCGGCTCAAGCAAGGACGCCGCCAATTCTACCATTAGCGACGTTTCGCCGAAACAACATCACTGGCCACGGGACCACAATTCCCCACGTGTTGTGCATTTGGGATCGGATCAATGAAGCGTAGCTTCGTTAATTCAAGCTGCCCGTTGCGACCTTCTACGCACGAACTTGATCGCTAAAACAACTCGGATGCTAACCGGGCTTGTGCTTCTAAGCATGCCGGTAGGAGTACTTCGGGGCAATAATGCGTTGAAACTTGAGCCTGAGGCGCAAGCCGAGTATTTG
>JANODW010000120.1:0-6675 GCA_031412875.1 Pirellula sp.
CTCTCCGAATTCTTCTTAGACTCATAAGATTAAAACCTTATTGAAAAAACGCGAAAAAACGAATACCAGTTTCTGTTTTACAGCGATGCAACACCCGTTACAAGTTCGCAAAGAGACTTGAGCTACCATTAACGACTAAAAATGTGGTTTTCTCCCCCTCGCGTTACGGGTGAGAAAGTGTTATTGTAGCCGTTCGGGGGGGCTTTCGCTCCCTTTAGAAATCGCGATCATCCCTCGCGATTGGTCTTGGCTTTTGAAAACCGTCTCTCGTTGGAGACTAAAGAAGGAGGCATTCTAAGGGTGGGCTTTCCATACCTTGGTTGGCTGCTCTAAATCGCTCCCACGCCAAAAGACGACGCGGCCATCTGATAGCCCTGCGGCCACACCGCCAGTCGCATTGGATGTCAGCGACAAGATCCGTTGCTCTGGGACGGACTGCAAAGGTGCCAACTCTTTAAATCGCGTTCTCTTCTTCTTCTTGGGCTTGTCGCTTTCGCCTTTGTCTTTGTCCGTCTGCTTGTCATCGTCGACTTCGTCTTGTTCGATGGAGATGCGTCGAATCCTATCGAAATCGGTAACCAAAAGAATTCCGTCAGCGAAGTGGATGCGTTGGACGAGCTGAGGAAACCCTTCCAGTTTCGTTATCGCCTTTGCTTCTTCTCCTTCTGACCAAAGCCTCAACATTCCTGTTTCGTCGAGCGTCACTGGTCCGTATTGCGTATCCACGATTCCGCCGACGGCGCGCTCATGGTCCGAGTAGGCAAGGAACAACCGACCATCGTCAACGCTGTAGCTTTTGCCCGAACGATCTAAAGATGCCGAGTACAAGCGATTGTTCCTGCTGGACCAAGCGATGGAGGTGACTCCTGCAGCGTGCGCTACAGACGATGCTCGCGGCTTGAAACTCTCCAACGAAAAGATGCTGACGCTGCCATCCGAAAAACCTGCAGCCACTTCATTGCGAAAGGGACTTGCTGAAATCCCTGTGCTAACATCGCGACTAAATCCAAACGCAGACAAACGCGTTTTCGATGTAAAGTCAAACACCTCCAGTGCACCAAACTTGCCTGGGGAGCCGGACGCGACGACGATCCTGCCCCCAGGCGCCCATTTGAGATCGGATATAAACCTCCCTCGGGTGGGCAAGCGATACGCGATCGACCCTTCATCGATGTTCCACGCGAGCACTTCACTGTAGCCTGCTACCAAAAGGTTTTTTCCTGCAGCATCTAATAGCATTGAGGAAATGCGTACCGCGCTCGGATAAACCACCGGAGCTTTTTGACCTGCAGCCGTGCGTCCGTAGAGCTCCAGGAGGGGCAGCTTCGCATCGGATTCATCAATCTTTGCGCCCGATGCAATCCATCTTCGGAACGCTTCTATCGATGGGCGATCCAATGCTGGCGAATCCAACGGCATTCGAACCGTCGGATCTTCGGCAAGCATTCGCACGACCCATTCGCTACTTTCTGGCTGGTCGACTGAAATAGGGGACGCCCCTGACTCTCCCGGCTGAAACAACTGCTCGACGTCCGCGAGCGAGTAGCCCCCTTCTTTCGACGCTCCGCCATGGCAGCTATAACATTTTTCATAGAGCATGGGAACAATGCGATCAATAAACAAATGCGAATCGATGGCGTCAACGTCGAGTGCGTCGTTATCGGTTGCACCCGCGTCCTTGATCTCCTTGAATTCAGATAGCTCGTCGTGTTGGGCCGCGAAACCAAATTGGGTTGGCAACAGCCCCGCGACGGCTTGGGAAAGAATTAGGAAAAGAACGAGTAGGGATGCTTTAGCAATTTTCCGCAACGGTGCATGCTCCAAGAGTTTCAGTGCGTTCGATTTCTGGCCTGTGCTGATTACAATAGCATGCGGTTATGGTAAATTAAAGCACATAAACCATTCGATGCCCGCAACTTCCGCACCTTATTCGCTGCGTCCTTCCGTACTTCACTGCTTGCCTGCTTGCCATTGAAACCACACGTGCCCAATGAATTGTTTGAAACGTGGCATTCTAATTCTCTTGCTGCTGGTCATCCAACCCGTCGACCATGACTGCTTAGCTTGGTGCGATCAGGACCCCCCATCGGCCTTGAAGGTCTATCCTGAGTCGATTCAAATTTCAGAGAATCATCCGGGCCAACTCCTTGTCTACAGGGAAAACGCGGATGGCTCCTTGATCTATCTTCCTTCCACGGACCAAAGCGACGTCACGGGCAAGGGTGCTGACTCCGAACGACTGAGGATTTCGGTGCAGGATCCTACGATTGCAGAAGTGACGCCGGACCTGTTGATCTCTTTTCTCAAATCGGGTTCGACCATCGTAACGGTGTCGCTTGGCGAACAGAACCAAAGCACCCAGATCACCGCCGTCGAGGAGACTCCTATCACGTTTACTCGAGAAGTGTCTGCTGTGATCGGCAAGTCCGGGTGCAATCTGGGAACGTGCCATGGAAGTTTGCATGGCAAGGCTGGACTGAGGCTCAGTCTACGCGGTGACGACTTAGCTTTCGATTTTGACCGCATTGCCAACGAGTTTGGCGGCCGAAGGATCGATCCAGTTTCGTCAACAGATAGTCTTCTGCTGTTGAAGGCATCGGGCGCTGTAGCCCATCAGGGAGGAATGAGGTTCGGCTTGGATTCTGAATCCTATCAAATCATGAAGCAGTGGATAGAAGCAGGTGCGACAATGAGCATGGCTTCCCCAGTTGTTCGCTTGCAAGTGATTCCAGAACAAGTTCGTATGGACAACTCGCAACGCCAAGCCCGCTTGCTCGTTATCGCAACCTTTGCCGACGGATCGGCGCGCGATGTGACGCGATGGGCTCGAATGGAGCCAAGCATTCCGGATGGAGCCACTATCTCAGAGGATGGCGTTGTCACGGTGAACAAGGCGATCGACTTGTCGATCAGTGCCACGTATTTAAACGGCCGATCTGCCAGCCGGTTGGCTTTTCTGGGAAACAGCCCGACGAAACAAAGCATCGCCGGTGTTGCGCCCCAACGCGTCGACACGCCCCATCCCATCGATGCGCTCGTTGAAACGCGTCTCACGCAAATGAGAATTCCCATCGCCGATACCGTCGACGATTCCACTTTCCTCAGACGGATTCACCTTGTCACGGCAGGTCGCCTTCCTACGAGCGACGAAGCCCGCCGATTTCTAGAGTGCAACGAAGTCGACAAACGCGACCGATTGGTGGATCGGCTGTTGGCCGAGAAGGGTTTCCATTTGACTTGGTCACTCCGGTGGAGCGACTTGTTGCGCAATGAGGACAAGGTGATGAGCAGCAAGGGAACGGCTGTATTTCATCAATGGCTCACCGATCAAATCGCCTGCGACCGACCGTGGAACCAATGGACGGCGGAACTGATCTCCTCCATCGGGAGTACCTATGAGAATCCCCCCGCATCGTTTCATCGAACCCATCGCGATCCCATGACCGCCGCCGAATCGATCGGTCAAGTGTTCCTCGGAGTGAGAATCCAATACGCTAAGTGCCACAATCATCCCTTCGATTCTTGGAGACAGGACGACTACTACGGCTTGTCCGCCTATTTTTCTACCATCGGCCGCAAACAAATCGACAACAACCCAAAGGACAAACTCGACTCGCATGAAATCACCGGAGACGAAATCATCTCCTTGGAAAAACGAACTGCCGAGATCTATCATCCAGGACTTTCCAAGAAAGTCGGTCCAAGCCCACTCCGGAAATCGGTTGCATCCCCCGCGTCCGTCGAACGCTCCGCGGATGAAACACCGCTAACCGAACTTGCCTCTTGGCTTACCAACGAAAATGAAATGTTCGATCGCAATATGGCCAATCGCATCTGGTTCCAATACTTTGGCGTCGGCATCGTCGACCCACCGGACGATTTCCGAGAGTCCAACCCGCCGAGCAATCCCGAGCTTCTCGATTTTCTAGCCAAGGAGTTTCGACAAAGCGGTTATTCCTTGCGTCACTTGAGCCGTTTGATCCTGACAAGCCAAACGTTTGCAAGGCAAGCTGCAACGCAGCGCGAGGACACGCTGGACGATTCGACCATCAACGGCACACCTCTGTTCGCGAACTACCGGACACGCCGGTTGAGTGCCGAGACGTTGATCGATGCCATTAGCGCGGTGACCGATGTCCGGTCCGACTATCCCGCCGCCAATACTCCCGAGATCGTCGCCCACCAAGCCATGGCGATGCCTGGAATTCCCAAGGGACCTGGTTTTCTCAAGACGTTTGGGAAACCAAACCGTTTGCTCATCTGCGAATGCGAGCGTTCGAATCAAGTGTCGCTGGTTCAATCGCTCGCGTTGGCCAACGGTCCGGAAGTCCAAAACAAAATCACTTCGGATAAAAATGCGCTCGGTCGCATGTTGGGCGAGGACGTTGATCCAGAAAAAGCGATCGAGGAGATCTACATGAGCGCGCTAGCGAGACCTCCTCGGGCGAGCGAGTGGCAGACGTTTCGAGATTTGCTGTCTTCTGCGAACAGCCCTCGAGCGGTTTTAGAGGATGTGCTATGGGCTGTGATCAACAGCAAAGAATTTGTGATGATTCGATAGCTTTGCGAGAGAATTCAGAAACGGAGAAAGCACCATGCAACAGTGGAACCACCGCTTAAGAGAAAACAATATCAGCCGACGCGCGCTGTTGAGTTTGGGTGGAGTTGGACTGGGGGGACTTTCGCTCGATAAAGTTTTGCGGGCCACAGAGTCGGCCGCCAACGTTCCGTTGACGCGCGCCAAAAATGTCATCTTCCTTCACCAATATGGCGGACCGAGTCATATCGATACGTTCGATATGAAGCCGCTCGCGCCCAGCGGTATCCGCGGTGAGTTCCATCCAATCGAGTCGTCGATTCCGGGAGTGCCGGTTTGCGAACATCTGCCGCGATGGGGGCAACAACTGCATAAATGGGCGCAGATCCGCTCCGTTCACCATGACATGAAGAATCACAATTCGGCCTGCTACTATTCGTTGACCGGTAGACGCCCACCGACGGACGACATCAGGCTCCGCGATACCATGGATTTGTATCCCGCGTACGGTGCCTCTGCTGCCAAGTTCCTAGAATCCAAAGACGGGGTTCCGCCGTTTATCGCCTATCCGCACGTCCTGCGCGACGGTGCGATATCGCCCGGGCAACACGCAAGCTTTCTCGGGAAAAGATACGACCCGTTCTTCTTCGATGCCGATCCGAATTCCAAAGACTTTGGATTGCCCGAGCTAGAACTACCCAATACCATCTCGCTCGAACGATTAGGGCAGCGCCGTGAACTCTTGCGCGTGATCGACGAGCAGTTGCAGTTAGCAGACAAATCGAGCGAAGCGAAAGGGCTCGACGAATTTCAAAAGCAATCTCTATCGATCCTGTCTTCACCCAATTTGAAGAAGGCATTCGATTTAGCCAAAGAAGACGATGCGTTGCGAGATCGCTACGGCAGGACAACGTACGGGCAGTCCTGCCTGCTTGCTCGACGGCTTGTCGAAGCCGGCGCACGATTCGTCAACGTCTATTTTTCTAGGGGCATCGGGGGCCAAGGGAGCGAAGGATGGGATACCCATCAAGAGAATTTCAAGGACCTTCGCGAACGGCTCCTGCCCATGACCGATCTCACTGTCCCTACGCTCATCGACGATCTCGAATCGCGCGGCATGCTTGAGGATACACTCGTGCTTTGGATGGGTGAGTTTGGACGGGGCCCCCAAATCGGCGACAGGGACGGAAAAGGACGCGGGCATTGGCCGCATTGCTATACCGTGATGATGGCAGGGGGCGGCACGCGTGGCGGAGCAATCTTTGGCAAAAGCGATGAACGGGGCGCTTACCCGGCCGAATCTCCGGTCGGTCCGGAAGACATAGCAGCAACGCTTTTCTGGGCCTTGGGTATCGAACCTAACAAAGAAGTGCGCGACACGCAGGGACGACCGCTGCCCATTTCCAGCGGTGCCCCCATCCAATCCATTTTCGCCTAAGCAAACAATTCCGTCACCGCCAATGCTTTGACAAGTTCGCGAGGCTGATTCAAGTGATTATAAACGATCGTCTCGGGATCGATTCCAAACGCATGGTAGATCGACGCCAACAACTGCGCTGGGTGCAACGGCGATTCAACGGGGGCACTCGCTGTTTTGTCGCTTTTGCCATGCACGTAGCCCCGTTTGGTTCCGGCGCCCGCCATGACGGCCGTGTAACAGTAAGGCCAATGGTCGCGTCCGTCATCGGTGTTTCCGTTACCGCTGGTGCTGACCCCACGTTCGGGCGACCTGCCAAACTCGCCGACCGCAACGACGAGAGTATCCTCCAACAAGCCGCGTTGGTCCAAGTCTTCGATCAACGTGGTGAGGCCAGCGTCGAGCATCGGAGCCGACTGGTTCTTCATCCGTTTGGACAAATCCACGTGATGGTCCCATGAATGATTGTCGCTGTTCGCGACCTTGGGCCAAATGACTTCAACAACCCGTGTGCCCGCTTCCACAAGCCTACGAGCTAACAAGCAGCTCTGCCCAAACGCATTGCGACCATAGGCATCGCGAAGCACGTCCGCTTCCTGATTCAAATCAAAAGCCTCGCGCGCTTTGCCGGAAACGACCAGCGAAAGGGCCTGAGAAAAGTATTCGTCGAGCTGTTGGTTTTCGACCGCAGCATTGATCACAGGCATCTGTGCATTGATCA
>JANODW010000121.1:0-4965 GCA_031412875.1 Pirellula sp.
GCCTGGGAAGCGTTCCCACCTGGGATAGCAAGACCGCACAAAATCCCACGACTAACCAGACGATCGCTAAGCCATGGGCAAAACGCAATTGACGGAATCGGTTTGCAACGCTGGACAATAAATATGCAATTTGTGGATCCATGCTCAACTCGCCTTACGTATGCACAATAAAGATTCCAAACCTATCACCCCAACAACCCCGACAAGAAACCATCGCCACCAACCTTGCTGCGATTCGAGTTCCACTGCGCGCAACTGCCGACGAGAAGTCTCGTCGTTCTTGGTGGGCTTGTTCTCGTTCATCAACACTCCCAATTTTTCCAGTCGCTCTAACCCGCCGGCGGCCGTGATGCTCTCGGATTCCAACGTGTTCACTGCGAATCTGGTTTCGGCCCCGGATGCACTGACACGGCGGTAGATCCCAGGTTCCGCATAGACGATCATTCTACTAGATTTCCCACTCTCGGGCTCCACTCGGATTTCGCTACCATCGGGACCGAAAAGACGCTGGTCGTTCGAGAGTTCTGAGGACATACCGACGCGAGTCGCGGTCGGATCGCCGGAAGCAGGCGTCGCCATCCGGTACATGCCCATAATCATCGGCACGAATTTGGTGGATAACGCGAGTTGGCTTTCATTGGGTTGCCATCCCGCCATGAGTAACCAAATCCGTCCCGATCCTTTTGCGTGGGAAATCAGAGCCGGCGATCCGTCGTCGAACTTAGCTAAAACATCCCAATCGGCAAGCTGTTTGGACTCTAAACGGCGATGCCTCCAGAATCGAATTTTGGAGAAGTCATTGAATTTGGAATCGGCTAAATCGGCAAACAGCGGATGTTTGAAATTGACCGACTCCAGCATTGCATACTGCCTAACGCGCGCCTCGGATATTTTCGCATCGCCGATCTCCGTGAGCTTTTTAAAGGCCGCGGAATAATCGAATGATTTGCCCGCCTCCGAGGAGTTGTTACCTGCCGTCGATGCATCCAATACCCAAAATAGATTCCCGCCTTGTTCGACATAGGTTATTGCCGAATCGATATCCGCATCGGTCAATGCGTGCGAGGCCACCACCAGAGGCGTGCTTTCCGCGGGAGGCCAAGCGGCTGCCTCGCCGGGAGCGCGGGTTTGGTATATCACCGTTCGGTTCGAATCGCTCATGGGCAATTGCTGCAAAAAATACCCTAGGGTTTCGTCCGGAGAAACACTCGATGACTCGATGCAAAGCAGATTCAATTTCGCAGGTTCGCTTCCAACCAAATAATAGCGGTTGTCGAAATCCGCACTGTCCCCATCGAGCTGCAAACAAGTGGCGCCGGCAGGGGGCGAAGGCATACGCACCGTCAATGCTCCTCCTGCAGGCACTTGGCAGTTGGTGCGAGTGCTTTCGATTGGGGAAAGTTTGGTATCGAGCCAAGTTAATCGGAAAGATTCGGTCGCGGCCGATGGGCTGTTGATGACCCGGATACGAATCTTATCGGTTCCATCTTCGGCATTGTCAGACTTCAACAAACGCTGTACACGATTCTTGTTCGCTTCATTGCGAATGTTGCCCAGGTCGTCGGCATCCAGCACTACCGCCCTCGCGTTTCCCTTGCCGATCGCATCGACCCGCTCAATACGGACCTTGCAGGACGCCGGCCATCGGTACTCTGCTAGACTTTCTAAGTGCGAGCCATTTTGAAAATCGGTCACGACGACGATCTCGCTGGTGGTCGCGTTGGACTCCGACGAGGAATCGCGATCGGTTTGCAGCAAGTCAGCGGCAGTCACCAACGCTGAGCCCAGATCGGTATGCATCCAAGTCGGAACGAGGCTTTGCAAAGCCGCGATCGCTTGCGTTTGTCTCTGCGACGCAGGGGTTTGCAATGCAGTCTCTATGCCGACCAAGGGGCGTAACGCACTATCAAACTGATAGACAGATACGGCATCGGTTGGGCCCGATTGGCGAACGATCTGCTCGGCTTTTTGCATAGCGGATTTCCAGAGCCCATCGCGACGCATGCTGGCACTGGTATCGATCAATAGCATTCGCTGTGCACCTAGTTTGTCCGTATCCTTTTCTGCAGGAACATTCCAATACGGACGTGTGAAAGCGAAAGCCAGCAACGCAATCGCCAACGCCCGGAGGAACAGGAGCAGCCATTGATCGATTCGGCTCTGGCGGGTTAACCTTGGCGGTGTCGGCTCCAAGAACATGAGCGTGCTGATAAGCGTTCGCTCCTTTGGACGACGTCGGATCAAATGGAACAGGATGGGCAGAGCGATCGCCATCGCTGCCAACGCGTAGAGCGGCGTCAAGAAACTCATCGTTGGCCACCTGCGCTTGGGCTGTTTGAGGCCGCGAGACCGCTCCGAGTGGATCCGCGTCTCGGACCTCCAACATTGGATCGCTGTTGCCGGCTCAGGAAATCAAAGAGCACGTGCTCTACCGATTCGTTTGTTTGCAAACTTGTCCAGCCGATGCCTAGCTTTCCCACCAGTTCGATGAGCGATGCCTCGTGCTTCTGGAACTTGGACTGATAACTGGCTTTGGCTAAGTTGGGGTCGACATAGATCTCACTGCCTGTTTCCAAGTCCTCGACCATACTAGCCTTCTCCAAGTCGAAAGCCACCTCGCGCGGATCGAGAACGCGAAGCAAGACAACATCGTGCCGACGGGCCCGAAGCATTGATAGGGGGACTTGTAGCGATTCGGTGGGAACCAAAAAATCCGAAACGATGATGATCAAACTGCGTTGCCGGACGATATCCGCCAAATGCGCAAGAGGTCGCGTAAGGTCGGTGGTAGCGCCCGATGGGGGCTTCTCCAGCAATGCCAAAATACGTTTGAGTTGACCGGTGCGAAAACGCGCGGTCAAGACATCGGTGATGTCCTCGTCGAAAGTCAATAAACCGACAGCATCCCGTTGCAACGTCAAATAATACGCCAAGGTGGCTGCGACCGTTCTGGCGTAATCGTATTTAGAGTAGGCGAGCGATCCAAACTCCATCGATTTGCTCTTATCGACCACAAGATAGCAGCGTCGATTGGTTTCGTCCTCAAATTTCTTGATGTAATACCGATCGCTTCTGGCAAACAATTTCCAGTCGATGGTGCGTGGATCGTCCCCGACGCTATAAGGCCGATACTCACTGAACTCCACTGAGAAGCCGTGCAGTGGGCTTCGATGCAAGCCATTGTGAAAACCATCCACGACCGATTTCGCGCGAAGTTGCAAATTTTTTATTCGCATCAACGCGGACATATCGATCCATCGGTCCATTGCCGTCGCGGCATTTGGCGATCCGACGGCCGAACTCGATCCCATGGGAGATCTTGATTCACCGGTCGTAGGTAAAACGCTGGCCATCGCTATTTGACCTCAACCAGCAATCGATCGACGCAATCCTCAACCGAAATCCCTTCCGCTTCGGCTTTGTAGCCCAGCAGCAGCCGATGCCGCATGACAGGGTGCACCAGCGCGCGGATGTCTTCCATTGCAACATGCGATTGGCCGTTGAGCAGTGCCCTCGCTTTAGCGCCCAAGACCAACATCTGCGCGGCCCGCAAGCCAGCACCCCATGTGATCCACTGATTGACAAACGGCGGCGCTTCAGGCCGACCCGGTCGTGTCGCGGCCACCAAACGGACCGCATAGCCGGCCACCTCTTCTGCAATGGGCATGCGACGAACCATCGCGTGGAACTTGAGCACATCCTCGCCGGTAAACAACGGCTCAATCTTTTCGGGTGTCTTGCTGGTGGTGTCCAAGACCACTTGCAATTCGTCTTTAAACGGCAAATAGTCGATATTCACATTGAACATGAACCGGTCCAACTGCGCTTCCGGCAGCGGGTAGGTACCCTCCATCTCAATGGGATTCTGCGTGGCCAACACGAAGAACGGCTCTGGCAATGTAAAACGCTTGCCAGCAGATGTTACCTGATGTTCCTGCATGGCCTCAAGCAACGCGGCCTGGGTCTTTGGGGGAGTTCGATTGATTTCGTCTGCCAAGATCACGTTCGCAAAAACGGGCCCTTTGACAAACTGTAGAACGCGTCGCCCGTCGACTTCATCGAGTATCTCCGTCCCGGTGATATCCGCGGGCATAAGATCCGGTGTGAATTGAATTCGCCGAAACTCCAAATGAAACACTTGAGCAACACTCCGCACCAATAGCGTTTTGGCCAACCCCGGCGCGCCGGTAATCAAACAATGCGAGCCCGAAAACAGACAGATCAGGAGCTGTTCGATCACATCTTTTTGGCCGGTAATCGTCTTGGCTAGCTCCGCATAAATCCTCGCTTGTCCGTCGCGTATCTGTTTGACAATGGCTGCTTCTTCGTCGTAATTCATAAGGGGTTTGATGGGTTAAGGAGTTGGCAGGTGGCAGTGGGCGATTGGTTTGGAGATTGCGATAGGGTGTTCTTTAGGGAATCAGGTTACTCGACCGCTAATGCGTCATGGCATAGGTGACGATGTTGATTCCAAGTGGGTAAGCTTTTTTTACGGAGAATTCTTCGAAGTACCATGGATCGACCCCTTCCTCTTCCCAGCCATCACCCAAGTCGGTGTTGTGGCAGATAAAGACCATGATGCGATCGGCATCGTCGCGAATGGCGCGATAGTGTGGGACGCTGGTATCGGATCCCGGTCGATACTCCCATGTTACTCCAGTTCCTCGGTTGTTGGTGGCAACGCCAACGGCAGGCAACTGCGGTTTTTCCTTCATGTCGTATACCGTGTGGAAGATCTCGTGCTCCAGGGGAACTTCCATGGGCTCCCGGTCCGGGAAAACCCGTCTAATCTGCTGATAAAAGTTGTAGTACTCTTCGTCACCCCAAAAATCGTCGACCATCAAGAAACCGCCGTTGAGCAAGTAGCGCCTCAACAAAACCACCTCTTCCGGGCGGAATTCCAACGACCCAGGCTCGATAATGTAGATGAACGGGTAGTCAAACAATTTCGGATCTGTCAGTTCT
>JANODW010000122.1:0-4028 GCA_031412875.1 Pirellula sp.
CCGCGACGTCGCTTCGCACCCACTGCACCATCGACTCCAACGCATTCCAAAGCTTGCCGCGCGGCGTTTGGCCAGAACTGACTTTCTTTGCCAACCATCCGAATAACACCAGCGCCAGGATCGCCACGACCAATTCAATAATCATGTACCGAGACAGGCAAAAACCCGATTCGGCTTCATATGCGTTTCGCGGAGTCCCAAACGGCTGCGGAATCATGATCTTGCCGTCGAGCGTTCGATTGTACTGCTCGATTTTGTCCTTGGACCACTCCCGGTTGGGGGCCTCGGCGTGATACGTTCCTAAAAAGGAATCGCTGTTGATGGTCGCTTTGAGTTCGTTCCACTTGGCGAGTTTTTCTGGCGACTGCTGCAGGCGCAAAAACCAATCGATTTCGGGTCTCGGATTCGACGCAATATAGGATTGGTAAGCATCCGAAGCCTTAGGGGCATTCGATGCAGCCCAGTCCTTTGCGGTCGCCATCGCGGTTGCAGATTGTTTTTCGAGATACGCGTCCAAGGGCCATCCGGCGTTCTTGGGGCTTTCGTGCTGCCACTGTTCCCACGTCGATTTCAAAGCAGACAGCGTGGTCGGGTCGACACCTAACTTGGCAAGGCCCGACACGATCGTGTCCGCTTCCCATGATTGGTAGTCCGAATCCAGCCGAACAAACCACGGCTGAAAATCAGTAGCCTTCTCTTTATGGCTTCTCCAAAGGATCCGTGGGACCTCAAAGAAGTAACCATCTTTAATGTGGAGAATATCTGAAGCCATTGCTCAGGCTAACTCTGGGGAGGATGCGGAAACGACTGAGTACGAATAAGTAACGCGGATTGTAGTATCAAGAAAGGAAAATAATAGCCCAGCAAAGAATTGCAAAACGAATTGTTGTGTTGCCATTTTGTCGCAGCCGCCAACCCAACCGCTCCGAGCAGGATCGAAACGCGAAATCCCATGGAAAGGGCTACGGATAAATCCGATTGTCCCAAGCACCGCAGCCCCAATTGCCACAAACTCGGCACCAAGCAAGAAATGCAACAAACCATCAAAGCCAGCCAGACATAGGGTTCGATCGCTGTCCCGCCCCAAAACAACCATGTCACTCCGAAACAAAATCCAGCCAACGCCAAGTAAGCTGCGATCTCCAAGAGCGAGTCGAACAGCAAGTCGATCCGGCGGACTGGTCCAGGCACATCTTTTTCTGTCATGAACGCGACGCGTTTTTGGACGGGTTCTCAGACTTGTTCCCCTGGGCTTTCTCGCGGCTCCGTGTTCTAAGATCCTTGCTTTTCTTGCTGGCCACATCGGCAATTTTTGCGACGTAGAGCAACCCAAAAATCGCGATCCCTATCCCCAGCACAAACCCGATGACCACCAAAAATTCCGTACCCAACCATCGGTCAAGATAACTGCCTGCAACTCCAGGTAGCAGCATCAGCAGCATGACGGCGATCGCCCGCGATACCGCATTGGTATTGGCCTGGGATTCCATCCGCTCCGCATCTTGATCGGTCCATTGCTCTACCGCATCGGCGTCTTTTGGTACCGCTGCCTCCCCAATTTGTGTTTTCTCGCCGGCCGCCTCCAGATCCTTTTCCCTAGGCATAACCCCTCCAATCCAGAATATTGCTAGCCATCGGATAGCAGAAGTTGATAAACGAAACAATTTCGGACGCCATGTTGCCTATTCCGCTGCCCTTACACTAGAAAACCGGATACTCTCCAAGCATACTGGAAAACCCATTTATTGGGTTCGACCACGTATTTTCCCTGATTGTCCCTTCTAAAATTCAGCTCGTTGCGCCTCAAAGCGACCAACCGAACTGCCATGGAAGGTATTGTGCCTTCCTTGCCCTATGGAGTTTCTCTTGAACGCCTCAAAAAAGAAGAAGTCGCCGCCAAAAAAGCCTGCGAAAACCAAGAAAATTGAGAAGAGTAAAGCTCCGGCCGCTAAGTCTGTTGCCAAAGGCAAGGTCGCAGCAAAAACACAGCCAAAACCAGCTAATTCCCCGAAAAAAGTCGGGAAACCTGCTGTCGCCAAGCTCCCTGCAACGCCGCTGACAAAAAAAGGGAAAACCGCCACCGAAAAAACAAAGGTACCTCAACTCTCTAGCACCAAGAAAGTGGTCGCAAAAGCAGTAGCTAGCCCCAAAAAGACGCCTGCGAGCCCAAAAGCTTCGCCCCCGAAAAACGTGAAGAGCGCAGCCACCCCCAAACTCGCGCATTCGAAACCCGCTCTTTCGGCCGCCAAACCCCCAATCGCGAAGCCGATTAGCAAACCTGCCGTCCCCGTTGCGGCGGCTAAACCAGCCAACAATGGCAAGGCGGCGCCGGTAGCTCAAAAAGTAGCGGCCAAGCAGCCGCCGCACGACCCCGTTCCGCCACCCTCCAACACCAAACCTGAAATCGTCGCCAAGATTCGCAGCGCGCAGGCCGGAAAAGAGCTTCGTAAAGACCTGGCCCAACCGGCACCCAAAACCTCGCTGACTCTTCTTACCCCAATCCCAGTTGTCGAAAAGGGCAAGGATCGACTGATCCTCATGGTTCGCGACCCCTATTGGATTCACGCGCATTGGGACATCATGCGGCATTCTGTCGACCGCGCCAAAGCTGCTTTGGCTGAAAATTGGCACACGGTCAAGCCGATCCTGAGATTGCTCAAGCTCGATGACTCAGGAACCACCAACAACGCCGAAGTGATCCATAAAGATATTGAAATCCACGGTGGGGTGCGCAATTGGTACATCGATGTCGACCATCCACCCAGCCGATTCAAGATGCTGATGGGCTACCTCTGCTCCAACGGCCGATTCTACGAACTTGCTCGCAGCAATATTGTATCCACCCCCGCGCCCGGTGGAAAAGAAGCGACAGATGACCATTGGGCCGACGTGGCAACCGATGCCGAACATATTTATTCTATGAGTGGAGGGTACGGAGACGATACCCAGACCGGGGATTTGACCGAAGTCTTCGAAGAGAATCTCAAGCGAACCATGGACGCAGACGTTCTTTCCCAGTTCGGGAGCGGCGCCGAAGGCTCGTTGAAAAGACACAAACAATTCCACTTCGACGTGAACGCCGAACTGATCGTTTTTGGATCGACCCATCCAGATGCCCATGTTTCCGTCGGAACCGAACCGGTCAAAGTCCGAACCGATGGCAGCTTTTCTATCCGGCTGCCGCTTCCTGATCGACGGCAAGTTTTGCCCGCAACGGCGAAAAGTCGCGACGGTGTGGATGAACAAACCGTGGTCATCGCTGTCGAACGCAACACCAAAGTCATGGAGCCACTCTCGTCGGACACCGACGATTTGTAAGACTATTGCCTTCCTCAGTTCGCGAAACAACAGCACAACGCAAGATGCTGAAGTCGCATTGACTTAGGCGATCTCAAGCATTTCGCGGACGTGTATCTGCCACGAAACGGTGAGTCGCGTTCGATGATCAAAAATCGTGACTTCGCATTGAGTTTGCTTTAGCAAACTGATCAAATCGGCGGGACTTCTGAGCAATACTCCATCGATTGCCACGATCTGATCCCCTTGTTCAACCAATCCGTGCATGGTGAAGCTACCCAATGGCTTGAGCCGACACAGGGGACTTTCCTCACCAATACTCAGCACTTGCAATCCCATCTTCCCGGGAATCACCTCGACATCCAGTAATTCCCTGACCTGCGTTCTGCACGAACCTGCCGAACGGTTCTTCAAAGGCTTCAATGACGGACCCGAAATCGAACTGCTGTCGTTGCGTTTCCAAATTTGCATGTTGACCTTTGCAATCAAAGGGCTGCTTACAGACTCGGAAGATGAGAGTCTCTACCTCTATTAACGAAATCCGTTAAGCCATTGCGTCATGACAGGCAAAATTTTTAAGATAAAAGAATGGTTTCGGCGGAACAATGAAATAAAAGGGTCTTACTGAAGCCAGTTGCCCCCCCATCTAGCACGACGGATTGCAAGTTTCGTTGAACATCGCCATCTAGTTACCGGGCTCCGCCTGGTAACTCAATGCGAGCGAGGCTCCG